>CAUJHX010000183.1 GCA_963204795.1 Pseudomonadota bacterium
CAAAGCTCGCGCTGCCGGCCTATGAGCAGGTGCTCAAGGCCTCGCACACGTTCAACCTCCTCGATGCACGCAAGGCGATTTCCGTGACCGAGCGCCAGCGATTCATCCTGCGCGTGCGCACGCTCGCGCGCGGCGTCGCGCAGGCGTACTACGACAGCCGCGAGGCGCTCGGCTTCCCGATGCTCGCGACAACAGGCGGCACGCGCGCGGGTGCGGGTGCGGGTGGGGCATGAGCACACGCGATTTCCTCGTCGAGCTCGGTACCGAAGAGCTGCCGCCGAAGGCGCTGCCGGACCTCGAAGCCGCGTTCCGGGACGGTATCGTCAGTGGACTCGCAGCTGCGGGCCTCGCTCACGGCGCGGTCGAGAGCTTCGCGACACCGCGCCGCCTCGCGGTGCTGGTACGCGCGCTCGTCACGCGCCAGCCCGAGCAGGAGATCAGGCGTCGCGGTCCCCCGGTAAGCGCGGCGTTCGACGCATCAGGGAACCCGACCCGCGCTGCGAGTGCCTTTGCCGAGGGCTGCGGCGCGACGCTGGCGGAGCTGACACGCGTCAAGGAAGGCAAGGGCGAGTTTCTCTTCTACGCAGGCCGCAAGAGTGGCGCCGACACCGCCGGTCTGTTGCCCACCATCGTGCAGGCCTCGCTCGAGAAGCTCCCGATCCCGAAGCGCATGCGCTGGGGCGCGGGCGAGGCGCAGTTCGTGCGCCCCGTGCACTGGATCGTGCTGCTCTTCGGCACCGACACGCTGCCTGCCTTGTTGCTCGACACGCAGGCGGGCAACACGACACGCGGCCATCGCTTCCATGCGCCCGCGCCGATAGCGCTCGCGGCACCCGGCGAGTACGCCGACGCGCTCGCCACCCGCGGCAGGGTGATCGCGAGTTTCGCGGCGCGCCGCGAGAAGATCCGCGCTGCCGTCGAGGCCAAGGCGAAGGAAATCGGCGGCCGCGCAATCCTGGGTGAGGCGCTGCTCGATGAGGTGACCGCGCTCGTCGAATGGCCGGTGCCGATTGCAGGTCGCTTCGAAGAACGCTTCCTCGAGTTGCCACGCGAAGTGCTGATCTCGACGCTGCAGGATCACCAGCGCTATTTCGCGGTCGAGAACGCTGCCGGGCAATTGCTCACCGCCTTCATCACCGTGAGCAACATCGAGAGCCGCGAGCCGGCGCAGGTGCGCGTGGGCAATGAGCGGGTCGTGCGCCCGCGTCTCTCGGATGCGGCGTTCTTCTGGCAGCAGGATCGGCGCGAGCCACTGGCCGCACGCCTCCCCGGTCTCGACGCCGTCACCTTCCAGGCGAAGATTGGTTCACTCGGTGCCAAAGTCAAGCGTATTGAGTCGCTAGCTGAAGCAATCAGTGCGCGACTCGACTGGAATGTCTTGCAGGCACAGCGATCTGCCGCTCTTGCCAAGTGCGACCTGCTCACCGCGATGGTCGGCGAGTTCCCCGAATTGCAGGGGATCATGGGCGCGTACTACGCCGTGGCGGATGGTGAACCCGCCGTCGTCGCCCAGGCGATCCGCGAGCACTACCTCCCGCGCGGCGCGGGCGATGCGCTGCCGGAGTCGGCGCCCGGCACAGCCGTGGCACTTGCCGACCGGCTCGACACGCTGGCCGGCATCTTCGCAATCGGCCAGAAGCCGACCGGCACGAAGGATCCCTTCGGCCTGCGTCGCGCCGCAATCGGCGTGCTGCGCATTCTCATCGAGAAGCGCATCGACCTCGACCTGCGCGCGCTCATCGACACGGCGGTCGCGCTGCAGCCGGTGAAGAGTACCAAGGCTGCCGATGAGGTCCATGACTACATCATGGAGCGGCTGCGCGCCTATTACCTCGAGCAGCCGGGCGTGGCGTACACCACCGAGATGATCGACGCCGTGCTCGCCACCGCACCGCGCTCGCCGCTCGATTTCGACGCGCGGCTCGCCGCGCTCGCGGGTTTTCTCGTGCGACCCGAGGCCGCGAGCCTCGCGGCGGCGAACAAGCGCATCGCGAATATCCTGAAGAAGGCGGAGGGCTTCACGCCGGCGGCGGTCGCAACTGCGACACTGCGTGAACCGGCGGAGAAACAGCTCCACGGAGCCGTCTCGAAGCTGCGCAACGGTGTGCAGGCCGCCGTCGCCAGGCGCGATTATGTCGACGCGCTCACCACTCTCGCAGGGCTGCGGGGCGAGGTCGATGCCTTCTTCGACAGCGTGATGGTCAACGACCCGGACCCCGCGCTGCGCACGAATCGCCTGTCGCTGCTTGCAGAACTGCGCATGCTTTTCAGCGGAGTGGCGGATCTGTCGAAATTGCCGGGCTGAAAAAGGCGCTCGCGCGCATCACGATTGTCGACGGGATATCAGGGCTCGCGGGATTGACCGTAACCTGGCGAGTAGCCGGGTTGATCACCAGATCCATGTCTTCGAGCGGGATCGCGCCGACGAGCACGCGCTGACCGAGCACGAAGGCGCCCGTAAAGCAGCCGCGCTTTCCGAAACCGACCTTGACCGGCCCGACGTAGGGCACGAGATGCCGCCCGCCGTCGGCGAGGGTCACCTCACGGCGTTCGAGCTCCTCGAGCGCCAGCGCCTCGGCGACCGGGGCGGGCAGACACAGTGTCATGGCGCCGGTATCGACGAGGGCATCGACACGAATAGGCGGAATCTTCGCATCGCGCGGATTGCTCAACTCGAACGGCGCGGTGATGAGCCCCATGCGGACGAGTCTAAGCCACGCGCGACGATGCACTCAACGCGCATTTCTTGACCAATAGGCGGCGTTCAGGTCTTGCGAGACGCGGATTCAGCACTCGCCGCCGCGCTCGCCGCCGTCTGGCCGAAGAGAACCTTGCGCTGCGCGTCATCCATCGGACGCCGTTGATATGGCTCGCCCTTCGCATAGGCGCGCTGCGTTGCCGGGCGGGCCCTGACGGCGTCGAGCCAGCGCGAGAGCACCGGAAAGGGCGCGATGTCCTGCTGCAAACGATCCCAGATTACGGCCCACGGGTAAATCGCCATATCAGCAATCGAGTATTCATCGCCAGCGACGAACGTGTGCTTCGAGAGCTGGCGGTCGAGCACCCCGTACAGGCGGTTCACCTCGTTGCTGTATCGCGCCTGTGCATAGGGAATCTGCTCCTGCGCGTAATTCAGGAAATGGCCCGCCTGGCCCGACATGGGGCCCAATCCGGCCATCTGCCAGAAGAGCCACTCGAGCACGGCTTTGCGACCGCGCAGGTCCTGCGGCAGGAACCGGCCGGTCTTTTCCGCGAGATACAGCAGGATCGCACCCGATTCGAACAGCGACAGCGGTGCGCCGCCGTCCGCCGGCGCGCGATCGACGATCGCAGGCATACGGTTGTTCGGAGAGAGCGCGAGAAAGCCCGGCTTGAACTGCTCGCCCGCACCGATGTCGACGGGCACGATGCGGTAGTCGAGCCCGGTCTCCTCGAGAAAGAGCGTGATCTTGTGCCCGTTGGGCGTCGGCCAGTAGTGGAGCTCGATCATGGTGATCCCGATGATAGCTTGCGCGCGCTGCTCCGCGAATGCGCTGGTGTGGGCCGCCGGGACCGCCGCGGGCCGGGCCTGCGCACACCCGCTGGAACAGCGAATTGATACACATCAAGATTTCCGCACTGGCGAGCGTGAGTGGCATTCGCAGCCCTAGTGAATCCACAAGCCTGCAGGTCCAGGATCAGCCTGACTTGGGGGAATCAACAAGGACGCATATGAAGTACTTTCCGAACCGTGCAGCGGCTGCGCTGCTCGCGGGTTTGCTGTGCACGTCGCTGCCGGCGTACGCCATCAGTTGTCTGATCTTTCCGCTGTCCTGCCTGAAGCCACACAAGAAGTTCGGCGAGGAGATGGATGCGCAGGTGCTCGATGTCAGCTCCAGGAAGACCGAGCACTACGAGGTCCATTGCTATTCGGGCTACGGTTCGGCGGATGGGTGTGGCCCGGCGCAAATGGGCTGGAGCTCGCTGAACAACACCAAGGACATCTATATCTGGTTCAAGGTGGGCGATACGCTGTATGAAGGGTGGCACCAGAATACGGGCCTGATTGCGTCATTGGCGGGTTACACGCCCAAGCGCTCGGAGTGGGTCGGCAAATCCTTGAAGATGCGCTTTTACGACGAGAAGTTTCTCGGCATTGCGGGCGTCGGCGCAGTCTTCAAGAGGCCGGATGGCGACGATTGGCGACTGACGATCGTGCAGATCTATGGACCCGATGGTGTTCCGGAGTGCAAGTACGGCGTTCAGGTCTGCCCGCCACAAGCCAAGATCGATCGCGGCGCGCGCGAGGCGCAGCAGCTCGCCAGGATTCAGAAAAGCGGCGGCAAGTCGGCCACTGACGTACCGCCCGCGCCGGTCGAGGTGCCGCTAGCCCCGCCGCCGGCATCCCCGGAACCGCCCCCGCCGACACCCACGACGGTGGCTGAGCCTGCACCGGTCACGGCACCAGCCGAGACTGCGCCGACTGCAGATTCTGCCGTACCCGGGGAAACTCCGCCGAAGTAGCCAGAACGCGGTGCCCTGTCTGTAGCGCCAGCTCACGCGCACGATCGCCCTGATTGCCTTGCTACGACGTGCTACAGGTGCTACAAGGGCTTCCATGAAAAGCCGCGTCATCACACAGCGGGAGCTGCGCAATGAATCCGGAGCAATCCTCCGCGAGGTGGAAGCAGGACGGACGGTGATCGTGAGCCGGAACGGAACGCCAGTAGGCGAATTGCGACCGATCCGCCGCCGCCGCTTCGTGCCCCGAGCCGCCATCGCGGATGCCGCAGCTCGCGCGGTACGGATCGACGCTGGACAGTTCCGCGCCGACATCGATGCGGTCGCGGACCCGCACGCCCGTGACTGACACGCAGGGCGTCCTGGATACCTCAGTCGTGATCGATCACGACCTGATCGATTCCTCGTTGCTCCCCGATGAGTCTGCAATTACGGCGGTCACCCTGGCTGAGCTCGCTGCGGGCCCGCACGCAACCGGGAACAAGGATGAACGTGCCCGCCGACAGGATCGACTGCAGTGGGCGACGGCCACCTGGGACCCGTTGCCCTTCGATGCGGAATCGGCACGCATGTACGGCAGGGTGTTCGCTGCAGCGCGCGCCGCCGGGCAATCGAGTCGCGCGCGGCTCGCCGATCTGCTCATTGCCTCGACGGCTGCAGCAAACGGCTTGCCGCTCTACACCCGCAACCCTGGCGACTTCAGCCCGCTCAAGCGCATTCTCAAGATCGTCAAGATCTAGCGCGCCGACGTTCTTCGCGGCGAGGCCCCCGGTTACACTGGAGGCGCCTATGCAATGGATCGCCTCGCTCGTCTACACCACATTGCTCTTCGCCTGGGTGCTGCTGTTCGCGATCTTCTTCAATATCGCGAGCCTCTTCGTGCCGCTGCGCACCCGTTACGTGCTCGCGCGCCATTGGGCGAACGTGATCCTCGGCGGCCTGAAGTTGATCTGCCGACTCGACTATCGCGTCGAGGGTCGCGAGAACCTGCCGCCCGGCGGACACGTGGCCCTGTGGAAGCATTCGTCGTCGTGGGAAACCTTCGCGATGGCGACCGTGTGCCCGCCCCAGGTGTGGGTGCTGAAGCGGGAGCTCCTGTGGATCCCGTTCGTGGGATGGGGCATCCGGCAGATGCACGCGATCGCGATCGATCGTGGCAGCGGCCATACGGCGGTGAAGCGGGTGGTCCAGCGGGGCAAGCGCTACCTCGCCGACGGCATCTGGGTCATGGTGTTTCCAGAAGGCACGCGCATGGCGGCGGGCGAGACTCGCAAGTACGGCGTGAGTGGCGCGCTGCTCGCGCGTGAGGCTGGCTGTCTCGTCGTGCCGATTGCGCACGATGCCGGCTACTACTGGCCGCGGCGTGGCTTACTCAAGAAGCGCGGCACGATCGCAGTGGTGATCGGCAAGCCGATCGATCCCGCGGGCCGCGATCCGCGCGAGGTGAACGAGGAAGCACAGGCGTGGATCGAGGAGACGATCCGCGCGCTCAGATGTCGAGGTTCGCCACCGCCAGCGCGTTCTTCTCGATGAACTCGCGCCGCGGCTCCACCTGGTCGCCCATCAGCGTCGTGAAGATGTCGTCGGCCGCAACGGCATCCTCGATCCGCACCTGCAGGAGCCGGCGCGATTCGGGGTTGATGGTGGTCTCCCAG
>CAUJHX010000184.1 GCA_963204795.1 Pseudomonadota bacterium
CCTGCTGGTCGTCGGCGGCGGCATCATCGGTCTCGAGATGGCCTGTGTGTACGAGGCGCTCGGGTCGAAAGTGAGCGTCGTCGAGTTGACGAAGCAGTTGATGCCGGGGGCCGACGCCGACCTCGTGCGACCGCTCGAGAAGCGCCTGCGGGCGCGCTATGAGCGCATCCTGCTTGGCACGAAAGTCACGGCGATGGTGGCGGAGAAGACCGGCATCCGCGTCACGTTCGAGGGGCCCGATGCGCCGGCGGGCGAGATCTACGATCGCGTGCTGATTGCCGTCGGGCGCGTGCCGAATGGCAAGAGCATCGGTGCTGACGCAGCCGGGCTGGCCGTGAACGATCGCGGCTTCATCACCGTGGACCGGCAGATGCGCACCAGCGTGCCGCATATTCTTGCGATCGGCGACATCGTCGGGCAGCCGATGCTTGCCCACAAGGCCTCGCACGAGGCGAAAGTGGCGGCCGAAGTCGCCGCCGGGCAGAAGCGCGCGTTCGATGCGCGCGTGATCCCGTCGGTCGCCTACACCGATCCGGAAGTCGCTTGGGTCGGGCTCACGGAAGCCGACGCGAAGGCGCGCGGTGTGGCGGTCGCGAAAGGCAACTTTCCCTGGATTGCGAGTGGGCGCGCACTGTCGATGGCCCGTGAGGAGGGGTTCACGAAGCTGTTGTTCGACCCCGACTCGCACCGGTTGCTGGGCGGCGGGATCGTGGGGCCGAACGCCGGCGAACTCATCGCCGAACTTGCACTCGCGATCGAAATGGGCGCCGACGCCGCCGACATCGCACTTACCATCCATCCGCACCCGACTCTATCCGAATCGGTCGGCCTCTCTGCAGAGGCCTTCGAGGGCACGCTGACCGACCTTTATATCCCGCGGAAGTAGTCGCAGTCCTTCGCGATCACGCAGCGCTCGCACTCGGGGCGGCGCGCCTTGCACGTGTAACGGCCCAACAGGATCAGCCAGTGGTGCGCGTCCTGCAGAAATTCGGGCGGGGTCGTGCGCACGAGCCCGTCCTCGACCGCGCGCACCGTCTTGCCGGGCGCGAGGCCGGTGCGGTTCGCGACGCGGAAGATGTGCGTGTCCACCGCCATCGTGGGTTCGCCGAATGCGGTGTTCAGGATCACGTTGGCGGTCTTGCGGCCGACGCCCGGCAGCGCCTCCAGCTCCTCCCTCGTACGCGGCACGATGCCGCCGTGCCGTTCGACGAGCACGCGGCAGGTCTCGATCAGGTGCTTCGCCTTCGAGTTGAAGAGGCCGATCGTACGGATGTACGTCGTCAGGCCCTCGATGCCGAGTGCGAGGATGGCCGCCGGTGTGTTCGCCACCGGGAAGAGCTTGCGCGTCGCGAGGTTCACGCCCTTGTCCGTGGCCTGCGCGGAGAGCACCACCGCGACCAGCAGCTCGAACGGGCTCGAATACTCGAGCTCGGTGCGAGGCGCGGGGTTCGCCGCCCGCAGGGCCTCGAAGATCGCGCGGCGGCGGCGCGCGCTCATCTGCGGCTTCGGCTTCGAACGGGGCCTGGCCGGTCGCCGCGTGGCCGGCGCGCTCATCCGGCCTCGCGCTTGCGCGCGGCGAGCAGCTGCGCGCGCGCCTCGCGCCGGGTCGCGGTGCGGGCGAGATGGGCGTCGTAGCGCGCACGGTTCTCGCGCGGCGTTGGGGGCGGCGAAGCGGGCTCGCGCGGGATCATCGTGATGCAATCGACCGGGCAGGCGGGAATGCACAGCTCGCAGCCGTTGCAGTCGCCCGCGAGCACCGTGTGCATCAGGCGGCTCGCGCCCAGGATCGCATCGACGGGGCAGGGCGGCAGGCAGCGGGCGCAGCCAATGCAGCGCTCCTCGTCGATGAAGGCCACGCGCTCGGGCTGCTCGATGCCGTTTGCAGGGTTCAGCGGCAGGGGCTCCCGGCCGAGCAGCGCGGCCAGCGCCTCGATGGTGCGCGCGCCGCCCGGCGGGCACTGATTGATCCCGGCCTCGCCGCGCGCAATCGCCTCCGAGTAGGGGCGGCAGCCCTCGTAGCCGCAGCGGGTGCACTGGGTCTGCGGCAGCAGGGCTTCGATGGACGCGGCGTCCACGGGCGTGCCGCCGCTCAGTTGACCTTCATGCCGGCCACCGCGCCGCTGTCGGGGGCGAGCAGGAAGAGGCCCCCGGCGTCGTCCTGGCCGCTCGCGCAGAGGACCATGCCCTCCGAGACCCCGAAGCGCATCTTGCGGGGCGCGAGGTTCGCGACGAGCACGACGTGGCGGTCCACAAGTTGCTCCGGCGCGTAGGCGCTGCGGATGCCTGAGAAGACGGTGCGGGTGTGATCACCCAAGTCGAGCACGAGCCTCAGCAGCTTGTCGGAGCCTTCGACCGTGCTGGCATTGACGACGCGCGCGACGCGCAGGTCGAGCTTCGCAAAGTCCTGGATCTGGATCGTGGCGGGGGATTCCGCGGCCTTTGCCGGTGCCGCGGCCGCCGGCGCCGGCTGTACCAGCGCCTCGACCGTCGCGCGCTCCAGGCGGGTGGCGAGCGGCTCGTACGCCTTGATCGGCCTCCCGAGCAGTGGCTCGCGCACCGAGTCCCAGCGATCGATGGGCGAGCCCAGGAACGCCGCGGCCTTCTCCGCGATCGCGGGCAGCACCGGCGAGAGCCAGGTGATGAGCACGCGGAAGAGGTTCACGCCTTGCGTCGCGATCGCGAGCGCTTCGGCCGCGCGCGCCGGATCCTTGGCGAGCGCCCAGGGCTTGTGGTGATCGACGTACTGGTTCGCGCGATCCGCGAGTGCCATAAGTTCGCGCATCGCGGCCGAGTAGTCGCGGCTGTCGTAGAGCCCCGCGATCATCTCCGATTCGGCGAGGAAGGCCTGGTACAGCGCCTCGTCCGGGAGCTTCGGCGCCAGCACCCCGCCACTGCGGGCGACGAAGCCGGCGCAGCGGCTCGCGATGTTCACGAGCTTGCCGACGATGTCGGAGTTCACGCGCGCGACGAAGTCCGCGAGGTTGAGATCGATGTCGTCGAGGCCGTTGCCGAGCTTCGCGGCGAAGTAATAGCGCAGCGGCTCGGGCGGCAGCAGCTCGAGGTAGCGCTTTGCGGTGATGAAGGTGCCGCGCGACTTCGACATCTTCTGCCCGTCGACCGTGAGGAAGCCGTGCACGTAAACGGCCGAGGGCTTGCGGTACCCCGCGCCATGCAGCACCGCGGGCCAGAAAAGGGTGTGGAAGTAGCTGATGTCCTTGCCGATGAAGTGGTAGAGCTCGTGCGGGCTATCGGGCTTGAGATAGGAGTCGAAGTCGGTGCCGGTGCGATCGCAATAGGCGCGAAAACTCGCGAGGTACCCGATCGGCGCGTCGAACCACACATAGAAATACTTGCCCGGCGCGTCGGGGATCTCGATGCCGAAATACGGGTGGTCGCGCGAGATGTCCCAGTCCATGAGGCCCGCGTCGAACCACTCGGCGAGTTTCGCGCGCACCTGCGCCTGCAACGCGCCCTGCTCGAGCCAGCCGCGCAGCATTTCCTCGAAGGCGCCGAGGCGAAAGAAGAGGTGCTCGGACTCGCGCCATACGGGAGTGGTGCCGGTGACCGCCGAGACGGGGTTCACGAGGTCCGCGGGCGTGTAGGTCGCGCCGCAGTTCTCGCAGGAGTCGCCATACTGGTCGGCCGTGCCGCAGCGGGGGCACTGGCCCTTCACATAGCGGTCGGGCAGGAACATGTTCGCCTGCTCGTCGAAGGCCTGGCGAACGGGGCGGCGCGCGATGTAGCCCGCATCGCGCAGCCGCTCGTACATCGCGCAGACGATGCGGCGGTTCTCCTCCGAATGCGTGCTGTGGACCTGGTCGTGGCGGATGAGGAAGCCGCGATAGTCCTGCTGGTGTTCCCCGGCCATGCGGGTGATCAGCGCTTCGGGTGTGATCCCCTCGTTCTGCGCGCGGATCATGATCGGCGTGCCGTGGGCGTCCTCGGCGCAGACATAGAGGCAATCGTGCCCGCGCAGGCGCTGGAAGCGCACCCAGATGTCGGTCTGGACGACCTCGATGATGTGACCCAGGTGGAGCGGCCCGTTCGCGTAGGGAAGGGCGCTGGTGACGAGAAGGCGGCGCATCCGCTTAATTCTACAGGGTGCGAAGGCGGAAGGGCGGGCCTCTCAGGTGAGCTTGAGGGCGGCGAACAGCAAGCCGATGGTGACGACCTGGATCGAGCCCAAGCGGACGATCATGGAGCTTTTCAGCACTTCCATGTCCTTCTCGAGAGAGTGCTTGACGGCCTCGAGCCGCTGTTCGATGGCTTCGCACCGTGAATCGAGTCGCTGCTCAATGCGCAAGAGTTTCTGGTCCAGAAGCAGCAGGTCGTTCTTTGTCGCCAGCGTGGTTCCCATGTCGCGCTCCATGGCCTCCACCACCGCCCGGGCCTTGTCGGTCGGGACGTTGATGCTCACCAGCGCATCATACAGGGTATAGAGATAATCCATGCGGGCGGCCACCTTGCGGCGACGATAGCGCCCGTACTCCACGAAACGGTATCCGCGAATCGGGTGTGTTCATGGTCGAATGCCACACAGTGGTCCCGGATCTGGTCGGAGGCGCCATCGAGGACGATGAAAGCTGACCTCGCCGGGCGTCAGCTCCCTCCGAGGGTGGGCAGCTCGCTCAGCCCGAGTTCCTTGAGGTAGGCGTAGGTGGAATCGTAGTGGGCTGGGATGCGGGTCGAATCGGCATCCGACCCCGGCGGCACGAAGATCGCCATGCCCTGACGGGCGCGCGTCAGCAGCACCCGATAGGCGTTGCGCAGATTTCTCTGATTCTCGGCGCTTCGGACCGTTTGCCAGCTCCGCCCGCGGAAATCATGGAAAGACCAGTCGTTCGGCGTGCGCCGCAGATCCGCGTCCCATGTAACCACGGTCCAGTCGAGTTCCAGCCCCTGCACCTGGAACTCCGTGGCGCAGTCCTCCAGATGGAAGCTCGAGCGCACATGACCGGCGTCCTCAAGGAAATACAGACTGGGATCGGCCTCCACGCGCACATCGATCGCGTGCGGCTTCAGGCGCATGGCTTTGGACGAGGCGAGGAGTCCATAGCGTTCGATGCCCCTGGCCTGCGAGCGGACCCAGCACTTTGCGGCGTCGAGGTCACGAGTGATCACGATGGGGTAGCGATCCTGGAACGTCGACAAATGGGAGCGGGCCCCGCTCGCATCGAAATCGAGCAAAGCCTTGACGAAGGCCGAGACGGACTCGGCGCGGAACGAGCGCATGGACACGGTCAGATGCAAATCATCGAAGAATCGAACGCGCAGCCGTGCCGCGGCCTCGCGCAGGGAAATACCGGCGGCGTACTCGCTGTCATGAAGCCGATCGGAGATGCACAAGGTCCAATGCGGAAAGCGGCTGGTGCACGCCTCGATCCACGCACCGATGCCAGCTTCGCCCGAGCCGATCTCCTGGCCGCCGCCTACCATGCAAATGATGGCCGCCCAACCCTGATGACGATCGAGATAATCAATCAGGAACTCGGGTTCAGACATGTTGAAGTCGGCGATGCCCTTGCGCATACGCATCCAGCGGCCGGCCTTGTCGCGGTTCCAGGCGCGCTGCGCCTCGTCGAAGATCACGATCCGATCGATGGGCGGTCGATCGCGATCGCGCAATCCCTCGTCCCGGAAATGATGAACGTTCTGGATGAAGGTCTTGATCGGTTTGGATGCCTGTGCCTTGCTGGTGCGCTCGCCGCGCTGCCTGCGTTGCGCCACATCGTCGCGGGTCAGCGCCTCGCGCAGCACCGTGACCAGCGGCCCATTGCCGGAAAGGAACACTGCGTGCGTGTCGTTATTCTCCCTGTGAGAGGTAGCGATATTCAGGCAGACGAGCGTCTTGCCGGCACCGGGAACACCGGTGACGAAGACGATGATCTTCTCGTTCTGCTGACGTGCCTCGGCAATCAGCGATTCGACCCGTCGGGCCGTGTCGGACAAGTTGCGCTCGTCCGCTTCGGTGCGGACGATATCGGCGACATGATGATTGGCGTAGAGGTGCCGTGCGGCTTCGATGATGGTGGGCGTCGGCTTGTAGCGACCAGCGGTCCAGGCGTCGATATCGAGTGCGGGATGGCGGGCTTGCGCCAGATGGTCCAGCAGTGCTGGCAGTAACGCGGGGCTCAGCACGAGCGGGCGCGCCACCCTGTCATCCGCGAATTGAAGGGGCGGAAGCGCACCAGGAGCGTACTTCGTCGGCAGAACCACCGGGATGATCGGCAGCGCGTGGCTGGGCTCGTGGAAGTTCTTCGTATCGAGCGCGTACTCCCAGGCCTGATTGCGCGCCTCGGTGGTGGCCGCGCTCTCGCCGACCTTCATTTCAAGGATGACGATGCAGCCTGAGAGCAGCAGTACGGCATCGGCGCGCAGGCCCATGCGGGGGATATTGAACTCCAGCAGCAGGTGTCCGGTGCGGCCGGTCAGGGGCGCCTTGAGACCGTCGACCGTGGAGATCCACGCATCCCGCTGAAGTGGATCGACCGGGAGCGAGCTGTTACGCGTGAGGTGCCCGATGACCTCATCAGTAGATTGCGCGAGGAAGACGTCGAACGGCGCCGAATACCAGGCGCGGGGAAGGGAGTGGAGCGGCGTGGCGTCCATGGGGTCTGGAGCCTACCAGGGTTGGAAGCGATGGCGCTTCAGGCTGCGAGGGATTGGCAGATCGTGCGCAGTCGATCGCTGAACACGCTGCGCTTGCTGCTGTGGATGGTCATCAGCTTCGCGACTTGCTCGCCGACTGAGGACGCGGAATAGAACACGCCCATCTCCCGCCACGGAGGGCCAGCTTGGTGCCGCCTCCGCACTTCCCTCGCGATGCAAGCCGCCTCCTGTTCGACGGAGTGGGCATTGAAGAGCAGCGGCCGAGGTCCACTGCGTCCACCAGATTCCGGGGCACCAACGGAACGCCATCTTCGTCTGCATTGACTTCCTGCAGCAGCTCTCGAGCGAACGCGGCGGTGGGGTTCTGCCCCATTGCCACGGACGGTTGAGTTAAGGCTGAGAGCTTCCGATCTTGTCTTGGCGTTCCATGACGCATTCGCGGGTTGTGGAACCGTTCCAGGTAGTCGAACAGGTCCGCTCGCGCTTCGTCGCGAGTCCGATACTGGCGATGGTTCACGCGTTCGAGCTTGAGCATTCCGAAGAGCATCGGCAGGTCACCTCACCTCACCCGACGTTTCTCGACTGGCTTCGCAGAAATTGCTTCAAGGGCTGAAGCCCAGCCTCACCCCACGCATTTCTGCTGATAGGCGGCTTGAGTTTCCCTTAAGCCCCGAATAGCCTGATTCCAGCTTGTTCTTACCATCTCTGCCATGCAGTTGAAATCCGTCCCGCACAAGGTCGACCTCGACACCGATATCGAGGGTTACGTCGAGGAATGATCGCCCCGGACACCAATGTCCTGGTGAGATTGCTGGTGACCGATGATCCCGCCCACGCGGTGCGGGCATGAGGCCCTATTCTCCCTTGCGATCCTCGAACTTCGCCTTGTTGATCGCCTTCTTGTAGGCCTCGCTGCCCTTGATCTGCCGCTCGCGCAGCAACTGCTCGATCGCGCTGTCCATGGTGCGCATGCCGGCCTGCGCGCCGGACTGCATCACCGTCTCGAGCTGATCGAGCTTGCCCTGCCGGATGAGGTTCGAAACGGCCGCAGTGTTGACCAGGATCTCGAGTGCAGCGACGCGGCCGCTCTTGTCGGCCCGTTGCAGCAGCTGCTGGGAGATCACGCCGCGCAGCGACGTGGAGAGCATCGTGCGTACATGCGACTGCTTGTCGGCGGGGAACGCGTTGACCATGCGATCGACGGTGGGTGCTGCGCCGTTGGTGTGCAGCGTACCCATCACGAGGATGCCCATCTCCGCGGCGGTGACGGCGATGCTCATCGTTTCGAGATCGCGCAGCTCGCCGACCAGGATCACGTCCGGGTCTTCGCGCAGGGCCGAGTGCAGCGCGGAGGCGAAGCTTGCGGCGTGCGCGCCGATCTCGCGCTGGCTGATGAGGCAGCTCTTGCGCTCGTGGACGAACTCGATCGGGTCCTCGACGGTGAGTATGTGACCCTTCTCGCGCCGGTTGATGTCGTCGATCATCGCGGCGAGCGTCGTCGATTTGCCGGAGCCGGTTTTGCCGGTCACGAGGATCAGGCCGTTGTTCGCGCGGCATAGCTGGCGCACGGCCTGTGGCAGGTTCAGCTCATCGAGCGTGAGGGCCTTCGACGGGATCGCGCGGAACACGGCGCCCATGCCGTTCAGATGGCGCAAAACGTTGACACGAAAGCGGCCACGGCCTGCGAGCGTATAGGCGAAATCGGCGCCGTCCTGC
>CAUJHX010000185.1 GCA_963204795.1 Pseudomonadota bacterium
TCGGCGTAGTCGAGCATGTCGATTTTCTCGAGCTGGCTCGCGGCGCCGTACTCACTCGTCATCACGTAGAGCGGCAAATCGACCAGGTCCACGATTTCGGTGTCGCTCTGACCGATGCCCGCTGTCTCGACCACGATCAGATCGAATCCCGCGAGCTGGTACAGCGCGATCACGTCCTTCAGCGCCTCGCTCGTCGCGCTGTGACGACGGCGGGTCGCGAGCGATCGCATGAAGAGGCGTTCGCTTGCAAGACTGTTCATGCGGATCCGGTCGCCGAGCAGCGCGCCGCCCGAACGGCGGCGGGTCGGATCGATCGCGACGACCGCGATGTTGCGTTCCGGGAAGAAGCGCACGAAGCGTGCGAGCAACTCGTCGTTCAGGCTCGACTTGCCGGCGCCACCGGTGCCGGTGATGCCGATCACCGGCGCGCGGCGCTCGTTGCGGGCGATCGCGCGGGCGATCTGCGCCCGCGCGGCCTCGTTGCCGAGCGCGCCTTCGAGGCACGAAATCGTGCGCGCAATGTGCTGCGGATCCTCCGGATCGAGCGGTCCGAACTCATACGCCGGCTTGCGGGCACGCCGCACGCGCGCGAAGACATCGTCGATCATGCCGGCCAGCCCCATGCGACGACCATCCTCCGGCGTGTAGATCTTCTCGACGCCGTGCGCCTCGAGCGCAGCGATTTCCTGCGGCGAGATCGTGCCCCCGCCACCGACGACCACACGGATATGTGCAGCGCCGAGACCCTGCAGCATGTCGATCATGTAGGCGAAATACTCGTTGTGGCCACCCTGGTAGGAGCTGACCGCAATGGCGTCGGCGTCTTCCTGGATCGCCGCGCGGACGATGTCGGCGACGCTGCGGTTGTGCCCGAGATGCACGACTTCCGCGCCGTGCGCCTGCAGCAGCCGGCGGATCATGTTGATGGCGGCGTCGTGGCCGTCGAACAGCGATGCGGCGCTGACGAAGCGCAGCGGCGCGACTGCCTGACCCGCGTCTGCGTGGCTTCCCATATGCATGTTACCGGGTGGTAGAATTTATACTGGGAAGTATAATCACAGCCGGATGAGCAAGCCAACCTCACCCTGGTCGGTTGCGGGCGATCGGGTCCGCCAGCGCGAACTGAAGCGCGACGCCGTCATTCTCGCGGCCGCCCGCGCTTTTCGCGAGCGGGGGTTTCACAACACTTCACTCGACGACATCGCGGCGGTGCTGCATGTCACGAAGCCCACGTTGTATTACTACGTCCTGAACAAGGAGCAGATGCTGTTTGAGTGCTTCCGCGAGGGACTGAACCGCATCGTACGCGCCTGCGGCGAGGCGCGCGATGCCAGCTCGAGCGGCCGCGAGCGCCTCGTCGAACTGGTCTGTCGCTATGTCGAGGCGATCACCTCCGATTTCGGCTGGTGCATGGTCCGCGCCGAGGACCAGGATCTGAGTCCGGCGATGAGCGCGCGCATCAAACGGCTGAAGTCGGAGATCGATCAGGAGATGCGCAGTCTCATCCGGCAAGGCATCGCCGACGGCTCGATCGGCGCCTGCGATCCGAAGATGACGACCTTTGCGCTCGCAGGCGCGCTCAACTGGATCGCACACTGGTACCGCGACGACGCCTCCCTCTCGGCGGCGCAGATCGCGGAGCGCTTCGTCGAATTGTTTGTCAACGGTCTTGCCCCGCGCCCAGACGGGGTCATTTCAGGAAAGTCCACATGAGTCAGAAAGCCTCCCCGTCCTCCATCGTCCTCATCGCCGCGCAACGCACGCCCATTGGGGCATTCCAGGGCGCGCTCGCCGGTGCGAACGCGATACAACTCGGCGCGGCCGCCGCAGGCGGCGCCATCGCGGCGGCAGGCGTCAGGCCAGGGGATATCGGGGAGGTGATCATGGGCTGCGTGCTGTCGGCAGGCCTCGGCCAGGCGCCCGCGCGTCAGGCGGCGATCGCGGCGGGCATTCCGCACGCAACGCCTGCCACCACGATCAACAAGATGTGCGGGTCCGGCATGAAGGCGATCATGCTGGCCGCCGACCAGATCCGCGCAGGAGATGTGGACGTCGTGCTTGCAGGCGGGCTCGAATCGATGACCAACGCGCCCTACCTCCTGCCGAAGGCGCGCGGCGGTTATCGCATGGGACACGGCGAAGTGCTCGATCACATGTACTTCGACGGTCTGCAGAGTCCCTTCGACGGCCAGATGATGGGCTGCTTCGCCGAGATGGCCGCGGACAAGTACGGTTTCACGCGGGCCGCGCAGGATGCGTTCGCGACCGAGTCGGTGCGTCGCGCGCAGGCAGCGGTGTCGGGCGGCGCATTCACCGCGGAAGTGACGCCCGTGATGGTCAAGGGCCGCAAGGGCGAAATCCTCGTCGACAAGGATGAAACGCCTTTCAATTGCGACATCCAGAAGATCCCGACGCTCAAGGCGGCCTTTCGCAAGGAGGGCACCGTCACGGCGGCTTCCTCTTCTTCGATTTCGGACGGCGCTGCGGCAGTGATCGTGACGAGCGAGGCAGCTGCCAGGCGGCTCGGCGCGAGGCCGCTCGCGCGCGTGCTCGCGTATGCAAGCCACGCACAAGCGCCGGAATGGTTCACGACGGCACCGGTCGGCGCGATCCGCAAGGTACTCGCCGCAGCGGGCTGGAAGGCGGACGATGTCGATCTCTATGAGGTCAACGAGGCTTTCGCGGCGGTCACCATGGTCGCGATGCACGACATCGGCATCGACCATGCGCGCATCAACGTCCACGGCGGCGCCTGTGCGCTCGGACACCCGATCGGCGCTTCCGGCGCGCGTATCGTCACGACGCTCGTGCACGCCCTGAAGCGCGCCGGCAAACGGCGCGGCATCGCCTCGCTCTGCATCGGCGGGGGGGAGGCTACGGCAATCGCGATCGAGCTGCTGTAAGCTGCCGCGACATGGCGCGCCTCGGCACCGCGATCGACCCCGCGAGCGACAGCTTCCGCGCGAACCGCGCGCACATGGAGCGCCTGGTCGCTGACCTGCGAAGCGAGCTCGCGCGGGCCGAGCGCGGCGGCAGCGAGACATCCCGCGCGCGGCACACCGCGCGCGGCAAGCTCCTGCCCCGCGAGCGCGTGGCGACCCTCCTCGACCCCGGCAGCCCTTTCCTCGAGATCGCGCCGCTCGCCGCGTACGGCCTCTACGA
This sequence comes from Pseudomonadota bacterium, assembly GCA_963204795.1. Lineage (GTDB taxonomy): Bacteria > Pseudomonadota > Gammaproteobacteria > Steroidobacterales > Steroidobacteraceae > CADEFQ01. Next base: position 3,163 of record CAUJHX010000185.1, read on the forward strand.
TGACGAAGCACCGGCTGCCGGACTCATCGCGGGCATCGGCCGCATACACGGCCGCGAGGCACTCGTCATCGCCAACGACGCCACGGTCAAGGGCGGCACCTATTTCCCGCTCACCGTGAAGAAACACCTGCGCGCCCAGCAGATCGCACTCGAGAACGCGCTGCCCTGCGTCTATCTCGTGGATTCGGGCGGCGCCTACCTGCCGCTGCAGGACGAAGTATTTCCCGACCGCGAGCATTTCGGGCGCATCTTCTACAACCAGGCGCAGATGTCGGCGCTCGGACTCGCGCAAGTCGCCGTCGTGATGGGCAGCTGCACTGCCGGTGGCGCCTATGTGCCGGCGATGTCGGACGAGACGATCATCGTGCAGAAGCAGGGCACGATCTTCCTCGGCGGCCCGCCGCTCGTGAAGGCAGCCACGGGCGAGGAGATCGATGCCGAATCGCTCGGCGGCGGCGATGTGCACGCGCGTCGCTCCGGGGTCGCCGATCACCTTGCCGAAAACGATGCGCATGCGCTCGCGATTGCCCGCTCCGTGATGATG
>CAUJHX010000186.1 GCA_963204795.1 Pseudomonadota bacterium
CTCGTGATGCATGCCGATGATGACCGAGCCCGCCGCGAGGAACAGCAGCGCCTTGAAGAAGGCATGGGTCATCAGGTGAAAGATCGCGGCGCTGTAGGCCGAAACCCCGAGCGCCACGGTCATGTAGCCGAGCTGGGAGAGGGTCGAATAGGCGATCACGCGCTTGATGTCGTTGTTGACGACGCCGAGAAAGCCCATGAAGAGTGCGGTGGTCGCGCCGATCACCAGCACGAAGGACAGCGCAGCCTCGGAGAACTCGAACAGCGGCGACAGGCGCGCCACCATGAAGATTCCCGCCGTGACCATGGTCGCCGCGTGGATGAGCGCCGAGATCGGGGTCGGGCCTTCCATCGAGTCGGGCAACCACACGTGCAGCGGCACCTGCGCCGACTTGCCCATCGCGCCCACGAAAAGGCAGATGCAGATCAGCGTGAGTGCCGGGGTCGCGATCGAGGGCGCCAGCGCGAAGGCGTCACGGTAATCGAGCGAGTTCGTGAAGTACACGACGCCCGCGATGCCGAGCACGAAGCCGAAATCGCCGATGCGGTTGACGACGAAGGCCTTGAGGTTCGCGTGGATCGCAGTGGGACGCGTATACCAGAAGCCGATCAACAGGTAGGAAACGACGCCGACTGCTTCCCAGCCGAAGAACAGCTGCATGAAGTTGTTCGACATCACCAGCATCAGCATCGCGAACGTGAACAGCGAGATATAGCTGAAGAAACGCTGGAAGCCGGCGTCCTCGCGCATGTAGCCGATCGTGTACACGTGCACGCAGAATGACACGAAGGTCACGACCGCCATCATCAGGGCGCTCAAGCGGTCGACGAGGAAGCCGACCTGGAAGCGGATGCCGTCGGTCACGAGCCAGGTGTACAGGGTCAGGTCCTGCGCCGCCGCGCCCCCGAAGAAGAGCTGTCGCACGACTTCGAGCGACAGCGCGCACGATATGCCGACCGCCAGGATCGTGACGCCGGCCGAGGCGGCGCGGCCGATGCACCGGCCCGCGAGACCCGCGATCAGCGCCGCAATGAGCGGCAACAGTGGAATCGCGATGAGCAGGTTGCGTGTCATCGCGCGTCAGCCTTTCAGGGTATCCAGGTCGTCGACATTGATGCTGTGCCGGTGACGGAACAGCACCACCAGGATCGCGAGACCGATCGCCGATTCGGCCGCGGCCACGGTCAACACGAAGAACACGAACACCTGACCCGAAATGTCGCCGAGATAGCGCGAGAAGGCGACGAAATTGAAGTTCGCGGCGAGCAGCAGCAGCTCGATGCACATCAGCAGCAGGATCACGTTCTTGCGGTTGAGGAAGATGCCCGCGACCGAGATCGCAAACAGCACGGCGGACAGTGTCAGCATGTGGCCAAGCGTGATCACGGGTGCTTCTCCGCATCCATCTTGACGAGCCGTACCCGGTCCTCGCGCCTCACCGCCACCTGGCGCGCGATATCCTGCACCTTGAGCCCCGGCCGCTTGCGCATGGTCAGGGCGATCGCCGCAACAATCGCCACCAGCAGCAGTACGGCGGCGAGCTCGAACGCGTAGACATAGTCCGTATAAAGCACGGTGCCGAGCTCATGGGTATTGCTGTAGTCGGCTGGCATCGGCACCGGCGACGCGGCAGTGTCCGCGCCGAAGCGCCGCGCGGCCACCACGCCCGCAAGTTCGAGGATCACGACGAGAGCCGTCAGCCAGCCGAGCCAGGCGTAGCGGGTAAAGCCGCTGCGCAGCGCCTCGACTTCGATATCGAGCATCATGACGACGAACAGGAACAGCACCATCACCGCGCCGACATAGACGAGTACCAGCACGAGCGCGAGAAACTCGGCGTCGATCAGCAGCCAGATCGCCGCACTCGTGAAGAAGGTGAGCACCAGGCACAGCGCCGAGTAGACGGGATTGCGCGTCGTGATGACGGCAAGCGCCGCGGCGATCAGCACCGCCGAGAACACGTAGAAGAGGATCATCACGAACATGCCACTCTCCATGTTCAGCGCCACTGCGCGTCCGCAGCCTTGTCCGCCGCGATCATGGCTTCATACCGGTCGCCCACGGCGAGCAGTTTGTCCTTGGTCATGATGTTCTCGCCGCGATGCTCCATGTGATATTCGTGAATGCGCGTCTCGACGATCGCATCGACCGGGCAGGCCTCCTCGCAAAAGCCGCAATAGATGCACTTGAAGAGATCGATGTCGTAGCGGGTCGTGCGCCGCGTGCCGTCGGGCGCGACATCGGAATCGATGGTGATCGCGAGTGCCGGGCACACCGCCTCGCAGAGCTTGCAGGCAATGCAGCGCTCCTCGCCATTCGGATAGCGGCGCTGCGCATGCAGGCCCCGGAAGCGTGGCGACTGCGGGGTCTTCTCTTCCGGATAGTTGACGGTGAACTTCTTGCGAAAGAGCGTCCGCACGGTCAGCCACAGCCCGAGCAGCAGGTCGGTCAGCAGGAAAGTCTTGAAGACGCTGCGCACGCTCATGGCGACCATGCCCTCCACGGACCGACCCCGAGGTGCGCCATCACGCCCTCCACCGCGATCCAGACGAGCGTCACCGGGATGAGCACTTTCCACCCGAGGCGCATGATCTGGTCGTAGCGGTAACGCGGGAACGTGGCGCGCAGCCAGAAATACAGGAACATGTTCGCGGACATCTTGATGCCGAGCCACAGGAAGCCCGGCTGCGCGAGCCAGCTGTCGGCCGGCAGATAGCCGTCGAATGGCGACAGCCAGCCTCCGAAGAAGAACACCGCGGTGAGCGCGGAGATCAGCAGCATGTTCGCGTATTCGGCAAGGAAGAACAGCGCAAAAGCGATGCCGGAATACTCGACATGGAAGCCCGCGACGATCTCCGACTCGCCTTCCGCGACATCGAAGGGCGCCCGGTTGGTTTCGGCGACACCCGAGATGATGTAGACGATCGCGAGCGGGAACAGCCACACCACATTCCAGCTGAGAGGCCCGCCCGCCTGGCCTTTGACGATTTCGCCGAGATTGAGGCTTCCCGACGCCATCAGCACACCGACCAGCGCGAAGCCCATCGCGATCTCGTACGCGACGATCTGTGCCGCGGAGCGCATCGCGCCGAGGAACGCGTACTTGGAGTTTGCCGCCCAGCCCGCAATGATCACGCCGTAGACGCCCATCGAGGTGAGCGAGAGTACGTACAGGAGCCCGGCGTCGATATCCGCGATCACGAGATCGGGCGACAAGGGCACGACCGCCCAGGTGGCGAGCGCGGGCACGAGCGCGATGATCGGTGCGAGCGCGAACAGGACCTTGTTGGCCCGCGCCGGCACGACGACTTCCTTGATCAGCAGCTTCACCACGTCGGCGAAGGCCTGGAACACGCCCGGCCAGAAGCCGAAGATGCTGCCGACGCGGTTCGGCCCCTTGCGTAGCTGCATCCAGCCGATGATCTTGCGCTCGAACAGTACCGAGAATGCGACCGCCAGAATCACGCTGATCGTGACGACGAGAATCCAGAGCGTCGTCTGCACGATCGGCAGCGCGAGGATGTCGAGAAACAATTGCAGCATCTCGTGCAGCATCTTGCGGCGCTCAGTAGGTCACGGCCGCAGCGCGCCCGTCGCGCGTGCGTTGCAGGGACGGCGCGCGGCGCACCAGCGCGTCGATCTGGTACATCGGTACGTCGACGACAGTCGCGGCGCCATCGGGAGCCACGATCCGGTGCGTACCGCGATACGGGCCTGCAGCGAGGGTCTCACCACAGACACGACGCAATTCGTCAAGCACCTCCCCGGACGACTGGTACTCGGAGCCGGCGACACCCAGCAGGTTGCACAGCACCCGGTAGACCTTCCACGCGGGCCTCGATTCACCCGGCGGACGCGCCGCGCCCGGCACGCTCTGCCAGCGGCCTTCGAGATTCACGTAGGTGCCGGAGGTCTCGGCAAATGTGCCGATCGGCAACAGCACATGCGCGACTTCCCGGAGCGCATCCGACACGTAGGGAGTGGCGGCGACCACGAACGCGGCTGCCGCGAGCGACTTGCCCGCTTCGCTGCAAAGGCTGTCCTGCCACGGCTCGATACCGCCCGCCAGCAGATAGGCCGACAGGGGCTTCTCGAGCATCTCCCGGGCGGTAAGCCCGGGTGTCGAGGGCACCTCGCCGCCCGCATCCCGATGGGGCACCGCGCCCGCGAGATACGCCCCCGCCGCATTCGCACCCTCTGCGAGCACGCCGAGCGTGGCACCGGTCGCAGCTGCCAGCGCCGCAGCGAGCGCACGCAGGTCAGCGTAGGCCGGATGGCGCAGCGCGAGCGCGCCGAGCCAGATTGCGCGGCGTTCTCCACCCGCGAGCTGCGCGGCGATGGCCTGGTGATCCCGGGTGACCGGCGCGGACTGCACGAGCGCCGCCAATTCCGCCGCTGGTGCCGCACCGGTCGCGGCAAGAACCGCACCAAGCACGCCGGCGAGTTCGAGTACCTGGCGCGCGGGGGCCGCCTCGAGGCAGATCGACACGGGGAACAGGTATTCGAAACGCGCGGGATTCAGGAACGAAATGCGCGCACCGCGCAGTGCCGCCTTGCGCACGCGATGCGCGAAGATCGGAATCTCGCGACGCAGATTGCTGCCGATGACGAAGAGCGCATCGAGCTGCTCAATCGCCTCGATCGGCATGCCGAGCGACGGATAAACCGGATCGGCCTGCTGGTCGCGGAAGTCGACCTGCCGCAGGCGATGGTCGATATTGTGCGAGCCGAGCCCGCGCACCAGCCGGTTGAGCAGATAGAGCTCTTCCACACTGCCCGACGGGCTTGCGAGCACGCCATGCGACGGCGCACGCCGCAGCCCGTTCGCGGCCGCCTCGAGTGCCGCCTCCCAGCCGACGGCGCGCCATTCCGTGCCTTCGCGCAGCATCGGTGCCGTCAGGCGATCGGCGCTGTAAACGCCCTCGTAGCTGAAGCGATCCCGATCGGAGATCCAGGTCTCGTTGATGGCTTCATTCACCCGCGGAACGACTCGCATCAACCGCCCGCGCAGCACGTGCCCGAAGAGATTCGAGCCGGCACCGTCATGCGGCGACACGAGCGGCGCCTGGGTCATCTCCCAGCCGCGGGCGCGAAAGCGGAACGGCTTGCTGTTGAGCGCGCCGACGGGACACAGATCGATGATATTGCCCGACAGCTCGTGATCGACGCTGCGCTCGATGAAGGTGTCGATCCGCATCCA
>CAUJHX010000187.1 GCA_963204795.1 Pseudomonadota bacterium
CCTTCACAGGCGTGCTGTCGACCCAGGTGTGGCACAGTCTTTTTGTGGAAGGCGTCACGCCCGGGGTGTCGGGCAAATAGTCAAATGCCGGGCCTCAGGGAGTGAATCTACGCATGTCGGCAGCCGAGCAGGTCAGACAATACATTCTCGAGAACTTCCTCTTCAGCACCGATACTTCGTTGCTGGGGCTGGATGAATCGTTCCTCGAGCGCGGCCTGATCGATTCAACGGGCATGCTCGAGGTGATCCTCTTTCTCGAGGAGAATTTCGGCGTCAAGGTGGGCGACAACGAGATGGTTCCGGAAAACCTCGATTCGGTGAACCGGATCGCGGCGTTCATCGAGCGCAAGAAGGCCTGAGTCCGTGGCGGCGGGTCCGGCCAGCCTGGTGGACCTGCTGCGCGAGTCCGCGCGGTGTTTCCCCGAACGGCAGTCGCTCCTGCTGCGTGGTGCGGTGGTCACTTATGGTGAGCTGTGGCGGGACGTGTGCCGCGCCGCCAACGCCTTGCGCGCGGGTGGCCTCGCACCGGGTGAGCGCGTCGCGCTGCTGATCGAAAACTCCCCCGAGTACGTGATCGCGTATTACGCCGTACTGCAGGCCGGCGGGGTGGCGGTCGGGCTCAACACCGCGATGCGCGGTCCGGAGCTGGCGCGCAATATGGCGCATTGCGCGGCGAGTGCGCTGATCGCGATGCCGGGGCACCCGGAGCTGCCTGCGGCGATAACCAGTGGTGGCACGCTGCGCCAGATCGTCACGACGCCTGCCACAGCGGGGATTGTCCCGCGCGCGGCACTGACGGGCACAACGACGTGGCACGAATGGCTCTCCGGCGCGGACTCTGCCGATGCGCCGGCGCAGGTCGGCCCGCACGCTCCGGCGGCGATCATCTATACCTCCGGTACGACAGGCGATCCGCGCGGTGTCACCCTGACCCATCGCAACCTGGTCGCGAACACGCAGTCGATCCTCGCCTACCTCGGACTGCGCGAGACCGACCGGATCGTCAATGTGCTGCCGTTCTACTACTCCTACGGCAATTCGGTGCTGCACACACATCTCGCGGCAGGTGCGTCGCTGGTGCTCGAGAATTCGCTCACTTACCCGCATCTCGTCGTGCAAGCAATGGCGAACGAACGGGCGACCGGCTTCTCCGGAGTGCCCTCGACGTTTGCGCTGCTGCTGCAACGCGTGAATCTGGGCGAGTACGATCTCTCGTCGCTGCGCTATCTGACGCAGGCGGGCGGCGCGATGGCACCGGCGCTCACGCAGCGCCTGCGCGCGGCGCTGCCCGCGGCGCGCCTCTTCGTGATGTACGGGCAGACTGAAGCCACGGCGCGCATCACCTACCTGCCGCCCGAGCGGCTCGAGGACAAGCTCGGCACCGTCGGGATCGCCATCCCCGGTGTCACCATCGAAGTGCAGGACGCGCAAGGGCAGCGCGTGGCTGCGGGCGTCGAGGGCGAAGTCTGCGTGCGCGGCGACAATGTGATGCCCGGCTACTGGGAGAATCCTGCCGCCACCGCCAGGGTGCTGCGCGACGGCTGGCTGCATACCGGCGACATGGGCCACTTCGATGCCGACGGTTATCTTTCGCTGGTCGGCCGGTCTTCCGACATGATCAAGACCGGTGCGCATCGGGTGAGCCCGCTCGAGATCGAGGAAGTGGTGCTCGAGCTGGCTGGCGTTGCCGAGTGTGCGGCGGTCGGTGTGGCCGATCCGATCCTCGGCGAAGTGGTGCGGGTGTGCGTCGTGCCGGGCGAGGGCACCGCCATCGAGCCGCGTACCGTGCAGGCCCATTGCCGGGACCGCCTCGCTGCGTACAAAGTGCCGAAGGAAGTGGTTTTCGTGGCAACCTTGCCGAAGACGGCCTCGGGCAAGATCAAACGATTCATGCTGAAGGAAGCGGGATGACGAAGTCACAGCCATTATCAGCCGAGCGCGCGTTTGCGCTCGACTACGCTGCGGAGATCGAGCGCATCGGGGGCGCCTTGCGCCAGGCGCTCTCGACCGAGCTCAACCGCCGCGGCCTCGTGGTCGCGATCTCGGGTGGCATCGACAGTTCGGTGAGTGCGGCCCTCGCGGTGCGTGCGGTGGGGCCGAAGCGGGTATACGGCCTGCTGCTGCCCGAGCGTGTGTCCTCGCCCGCAAGCACGCATCGCGGTCGCCTGCTCGCCGGGCACCTCGGCATCGAGTGCGAGGTCTTCGACATCGCGCCGGCGCTCGAGGCGCTCGGTTGCTACGCGCGCATCGAGGAAGTGTGCAAGGCCGTGCACCCCGGTTACGGCGCGGGATGGAAAAACAAGATCGTGCTCGAGGGCGGCCTCGAAGGTCGCTACAACCATTTCAAGCTCGTGGCGCAGGACCCGACTGGAAAGATCCACGAGGCTCGGCTCGAGTACCGCCAGTACCTGATGATCGTTGCGGCCACCAATTTCAAGCAGCGCGTCAGGAAGACGATGGAGTACTTCCACGCCGATCGCCTGAATTACGCGGTTGTCGGCACACCGAACCGCCTCGAGTACGACCAGGGCTTTTTCGTCAAGAACGGCGATGGCTCGGCCGACGTGAAGCCGATCGCGCACCTCTACAAGTCGCAGGTCTATGCGATGGCGCGGCACATGTTGCTGCCGGACGAGATCTGCAACGCCGTGCCGACCACCGACACCTACAGTCTCGCGCAGGGTCAGGACGAGTTCTACTTCGGTCTGCCCTACGCGCAGATGGATCTCGCGTTGTGGGCCTATGAGCATGACGAGCCCGCGGCCCGCCTCGGTGAGGCGCTCGGCATCAGCGCCGACGCCGCGCAGGCCGTTTACGCCGATATTGAGGCGAAACGCCGCGCCACCAGGTATCTGGCGGCCGCGCCTATACGCATGCCTCCTTCCTGAGTCTGCGCGAAGATCTGGCCGAATGCACTGCTTTGCATTACAATGCAAGGCATGGATTCCCAGCTCACCGTTCGTCTGCCGTCCGACCTTTCTGGAGCCTTGGAACGGGCCAGTCGGCAGTCGGGCCGCAAGGCCTCCGAGATCGTGCGTGCGGCGCTGCGCGACTACCTGAGCGCGCCCTCGGCCGTCGGTCCAAGGCCTGCCGAACGCGTCCGGGGGCTCGTCGGATCCCTTGACTCAGGCCTTCCCGACCTGGCGGAACAGCACCGCAAGTACATCGTCGAGTCCCTGGCGCGTGGCAAGTGAGCTGCTCCTCGATACCGGGGCGCTCGTTTCGCTGCTGGATCGCAGCCAGCGTCGGCATCGCGAGTTCACTGATTTTTTTGAAGCTTGGACCGGTCAGGTCGTCACGACCGAGGCGGTCCTGACCGAATCGACCCATCTGCTGGGGCGGATCAGCGGCGGCGCGATCGCCTGCCTCGATTTTGTCCTCTCCGGTGGCGCGCTGCTCGTTCCGGCAACAACAAACTCCCTGCGGCGCGCACGGGAGCTCATGCAACGCTATGCGGATTGCCCGATGGACTATGCCGACGCCTCACTCGTGGTGCTTGCGGAGGACATCGGGACAAACCGCGTGTTGACGACCGATCAACGCGATTTTTCCATCTACCGGATCGCCGGACGAAGACGATTCAGGATCTGTCCCCCCTGATTTCCCCGCTTCGCTGGGTGACTCAGGAAGAGGGGCGATTCTTGAAATCCTCCGGCGTGAGCTGGTGGCGCCCGAGCAGCTTGTAGAAATCGGTGCGATTCCTCTTGGCGAGGCGCGCGGCCTGCGACACATTGCCGCCCGTGATCTGCAGGATCTGCGACAGGTAGCTGCGCGTGAACTCATCGCGCGCCTCATCGAACGACACCATGCGCCCGGTCGTGCCGCCGAGTGACTGCTGCACGAGCTCGACCGGGATGATCGGCGTCTGCGACAGCGCGACGTTCTGGCGCACCACGTTCGCGAGCTGGCGCACGTTGCCGGGCCATTCGGCGGTGGCGAGGAGTTCCACCGCCTCGGGCGCGTAGATCTTGCGATTGCCGGTTTCGGCGGACAGGCGTGCGAGGAAATGCGCGACGAGGAGCGGGATGTCTTCGCGGCGGCGCGCGAGTGGCGGCATTTCGATGTGCACGACGTTCATGCGGTAGTAAAGGTCCTCGCGGAAGCTGCCCGCGGCGACGAGTGCAGCGAGGTCCTTGCCGGTCGCGCCGATCATGCGCACGTTCGCGGCTGGAGGCGTTGCGCCCTGTGCAGGGCTGTCGGGCAGGAAGCGCAGCAGCTTGACCTGCAGCGCGGCGGGCAGGTCCGCGATTTCATCGAGGAGGAGCGTGCTGCCCTGCGCCGTGGCGATGGCACCGCCCTCGCCGAACATTTCCTGGTCGAGCGCGGCTTCGTCGGCGCCTCCGCAGCTCACGACGACGAAGGGCTTGTTCCGCCGCGGACTCGCGTTGTGGATGGCACGCGCCAGGAGTTCCTTGCCGGTGCCGCTCTCCCCGGAGATCAGCACGCGCGCATCGGTGCCGGCGACCATGTGCGCCTGCGCGAGCCGCTCTTCCATCAGCGCGCTGCGCGTGACGATCTCCGCGCGCCAGTCCTCGTCGGAGCCGGCGAAACCCGAGATGCGCAGTGCCTTCTGCACATGATCGAGGAGCTCCTGCTTGTCGACGGGCTTGGTCAGGAAGCCGAATGCGCCCATCTGGGTCGCCTGCACGGCGTCGGGAATCGTGCCGTGCGCGGTGAGCAGGATCACCTTGAGCCCGGGCCAGCGACTTTGCAGTTCCTTCAGGAGACCGATGCCGTCCATCTGGTCCATGCGCAGGTCGGTGATCACGAGGTCGGGGCGGAAACGGCTCGCCGCCGCAACCGCGGCGACGCCGTTCTCGACCGCCTCGACGTCGTAGTTCTCGGCGCGCAGACGGATGGTGAGGAGGCGCAGGAGACCCGGATCGTCATCAACGACGAGTATCCGTGCCTTGCGTTTGCCGGTGGCGTCGGTGCGGGCGGCCTGCATCATGGCGTGCGTCCTTCGGGCTGGGGCTTGCGTTCCGTGATCGTGCGCTCGATGTTCGCAATTGCATCGAGCTTCTTCTGGGCGTCTTCGAGCGCCTTGCGCAGGCGCGCGTTCTCGTCGAGCTCGGCCTGCAGCCGCCGGCTCGCGGTCGTGTTGCGGTCGCGCGCGGCACGATCGACCGCGGCCTGCAGGCGGCGGTTCTCGGCCGCCAGCAGCGACTGGCGCTCGAGTTGCGAAAGCTCGAGGCGCGCGAGCGCGCGCTCGGCGGGCACGAGCGATTCAGGCGTCGCGGTGAGCTCGCGCAGCAGCCGCTCGGCCTCGGCGGTGTCGGAGGAGGCGTGTCCGGGCGTGGCGAGCACGAGCGCGTAGCGCAACTGGCGGCTCGGTGTCGGCGCTGCGTCGAAGTCGCGCCGGGCGGTCGCGACGATTTCGGCCTGCTCGGCGGGGCGACTCGACAGCAGGCGCTGCAGCACTTCGAGATGCCCCGTGACGAGCATCGCCTGTATCTCTGCCCGATCGACCACCGGCGCAGGCGGCGCGGGCCGGCTGCCGAAATCGCCGAGCGCGCTGCAGCCCGCGAGCGCGAGGGACGTCGTGAGCAGGGCGGCCTGGCGGAATTTACGCTGCATGGGCGTGTTCCACGGGCGGTGCCGCCACGGCCCGCTGCGGCAGGCGGACGCAGAAGTGCGCGCCCGGATACTCCCCGTCGACGATCTCGATCGCGCCGCCGTGCGCGTTGACGAATTCGAGCACGACGGAAAGTCCGATGCCGGTGCCCTTCACGTGTCCGCCGGGCGCCACCTTGCCCGTGTAGAAGGCGTCGAAGATGCGTGCGCGCTCATCGGGAGGAATGCCGGCACCGCTGTCGGCGATGTCGAGCTGCCAGTTGTCGCCATGGGCGCGCGCATGCAGGTGGATTGCGCCGCCCTTGGGTGAATACTTGATGGCGTTCGACAGCAGATTCTCGAGGATCAGGCGCAGCTTGCTGCGATCGGCGGTGAGCGCAAGATCATCGATCTTGACGTCGAGCCGCACGCGCTGCGAGAGGAGTGTCAGCTGCTGGTTCTCGAGTACCTGCTTGACGAGCGGGCGCAGGCGGAATTCGCTCACCTCGAGCGTCGCGCTCTGGCTCTGCCAGGCGCTGAAGGACAGGAGATTCTCGATGAGCCGCTGCAGTTTGATGCCGTTCTCGCGCAGGATCGCCGTGACCTCGCGCTGCCCGCTGTCGAGCTCACCGACCGCGCCGTCCATCAGCAGTTCGGTGCCCTCGCGGATGTTGGCGAGCGGCGTCTTGAGTTCATGCGACATGTGGCGCAGGAAGCGGTTGCGCTCCTGCGCCAGATCGAGCAGTCGCACCCGCAGCCATTCGAGCTGGTGCCCGAGGCGCTCGAGGTCGCGCGGGCCTGATACCGCGATCGGGTGTGTAAAGGCACCGCGGCCGAGCTCGCTGATGGCCCGGTCGATCTGACGCAGCGGGCGGCCGATCGAGAGCGTGAGGGCGAGGATCGCGATCAGCGAGAGCGGCACGAGGAGCGAGCTTTGCACGAGGAGGCGCCGTTGTGCGCGCCGCGTCAGCTCGCGCAGTTCGGTGAGCTCGGCGTCGATCTGGGCGTTGCCGGTGGCCGCGATGCGCGCCGCGGCGTCCTGCATCACGTCAAGCAGCGCAAGGAGCGAGGCGAAGTCGACGTCGGTCGGCTTGGGGCGCGCGATGCCCGAGAGGAGCTGCGACTCGGCAGCCGCGAGATCCGCGAGCGCCTGTGTCGCTTCCGGCCCGCGCAGGTGGCGCGCCAGCTCCACGCGGGTCGTCGAGAGTCGGGCTTCACTGCGGGTGATGGACTCGGTGAGCTTCGGGTCCCGCAGCACCTGGTAGACGCGCGTGCCGCGCTCGACCGCGGCGATCTCGGCGAAGAGCTCCTGCGTGGCGCGGGTCGCGCGCACGCTTTCGACCACGAGTTTCTCGCTGGTGGAGGCGATCTGGCGCATCTGCACGGCGGCGTTCAGCACGGCCACGAGGAGCGGCACGGCGATGAGCGCGAGGCCGAGCAGCATGAGTCCGGAGAGGGATTTGGGGCGGGCCCAGCGCATCCGGACATTGTAGTGGAAGGGCCTAGGCCCAGGGTGTCTCGGCCAGGCGACGTTCCCAGGCGAGCGTCGTGCCGACGATCGTGTCGAGGTCGTCGAGGGCCGGGCGCCAGCCAAGAAGCGTACGGATGCGGTCGGCCCGGGCGATGAGCTGTGGTGGGTCGCCGGCGCGGCGCGGCTCCTCGCGTACGGTGAGCGCGCAGCCCGAGACGCGCGCAACGCTTGCCAGCACTTCGCGCACGCTGAAGCCGTGCCCGTAGCCGCAGTTGAGAACTTCGGAGCGACCGCCCGCGCGCAGGTAGTCGAGCGCATCGAGATGGGCCCTCGCGAGATCCTCGACGTGGATGTAGTCGCGCACGCCGGTGCCATCGGGGGTCGCGTAATCGGTGCCGAAGATCGACACATGGGGGCGCTTGCCGACCGCGGATTCGCAGGCGACCTTGACGAGCAGCGTCGCCTTGCGGGTCGACTGGCCGATACGCCCCTTCGGGTCGGAGCCCGCCACATTGAAATAGCGCAGCGAGACGTAGCGCAGGGCGGAGGCCGCCGCGAGATCGCGCAGCATCCATTCGGACATCAGCTTCGAGGTGCCGTAGGGGTTGATGGGTGCGGTGGGCGAGGTTTCGTCGGCATAAGCCCCGTCGGGAATGCCGTAGACGGCGGCCGTCGAGGAGAAGACAAACTGGCCGATGCCAGCGTGGGCGCAGGTCTCGAGCAGTGAGCGGGTCGCGCAGGTATTGTTGCGGTAGTACTTGAGCGGGTCCGCAACCGACTCCGGCACGATCGTGTGGGCCGCGAAATGCATCACGGTGTCCACGTCGTGTTCGGCGAGCACCCGCGCCACAAGGGCGGCATCACCGACGTCGCCGACGATCAGCGGCGTGTCAAGCACCGCCTCGCGAAAGCCGGTCGAGAGGTTGTCGAGGACGACCACGTGCTCGCCGCGCTCGCGCAGCAGCAGGGCAGCATGACTGCCGATGTAACCGGCGCCGCCGGTGACTAGAATCCCTCGATGTCCCATGCTTCCTCGACTCCGTTTGCAGACCTGACGCCCGATCTCGTGCTCGATGCGGTGAGCGCGCGCGGTATCGACGTCGACGGCCGGCTCTTCGCCCTCAACAGTTACGAGAACCGTGTATACCGGGTTGGCGCTTCGCAGGGAGCGCCGCTCGTCGCAAAATTCTACCGGGCGCGGCGCTGGTCGGACGAGCAGATTCTCGAGGAACACGCTTTTGCCCGCGAACTGGCCGCGCGTGATCTTGCGGTGGCGGTGCCACTCGAATTCGATGGCGGGACGCTGTTGACGCACGGCGATTTCCGCTTTGCGCTCTTCCCCTGGCTCGGCGGGCGTGGTGCCGAGCTCGACACCGACGCGGACTTCGCGTTGCTCGGTCGCACGCTCGGCCGGCTGCACACGGTCGGTGCGGTACGCCGCTTCCGCGTCCGTCCCACCCTCACGCCCGAACGCCTCGGCCACGCCGCCCGGGCACTGGTTCTCGACAGCGGCTTCGTACCTGATGAACTCGAGGATCGCTATGCGGAAGTGGCGGGTGATCTGATCGACGCGGTCGAGCGCGAGTGGGAGGCAGCCCAGGGCGTCGCGAGCCTGCGCCTGCACGGTGATTGCCACCTCGGCAATCTGCTGTGGGGCGAGCACGGGCCCGTATTCGTCGACCTGGATGATTGCATGACGGGCCCTGCGGTCCAGGACCTGTGGATGCTGCTGCCCGGCGGCAGCGACGCGCGCCGCGCGTGGGAAGCGCTTGCGAGCGGCTATGGGGAATTTGCGGACTTCGATTATCGCGAACTGCGTCTCGTCGAACCGCTGCGGGCCTTGCGCATGATCCACTACACGGCCTGGCTCGCGCAGCGCTGGGACGACCCGGCCTTCCCGCGCGCCTTTCCGTGGTTCGGCGAGCGGCGGTATTGGGAGCGGCACATCCTCGATCTGCTCGAGCAGCGTGCGGCCATCGACGAGCCGCCGCTGCTGGCCGTGTGATCGGCAGGTGCCGTGTGATAACGTGCGCGCACGTCGCAGGGGGCGGGGTTGCGGATGTCCTACAGAGGTCTTGCATGGCTGCTGGCAGTCGTCTGCCTCGGTGCCTGCGATCGCTCGCCCGAAGCAGTGCCGTCTGCCCCCGCATCCACCTCCGCCACGCAAACGCCGCGCAAGGCACCTCTGTCGCCCGACATGGTGTCCGCCGTTTCGGGCAGCAAGGGCAGCGTCGCGGTTGACCTGAAGTTTGCGCTCCTGTCGCGTCCCGAACCGGGCAGGCCGCTCGATATCGACCTCGCCATCATCCCCACCGACGACGCCGCGACGATTCGCGTCATTGTCCAGAACACCGATGGGATCACGATCACGGGAGGGCAGGAGGTGACGATACCGAAGGGTGCCGAACCCGGCGTGCCGTTCAATCACCGCGTGACCATCGTGCCGGCGCGCGACGGCGTCTTCTCCCTTTCCGCCGTTGCCCTCATCGATACCGACAGGTCTTCCGTGACCCGTACTTTTGCGATACCGGTCATTGTCGGCGAAGGCATCACGCCCGGCGAACTCGCACCGGCTAACCCCACCGCGAATCCCAACTAAGCGCCTCTGGCCCGCCGCCCGTAGCGCGCCGCCCGTTGGCCCGCGGCCCATTGCCCGCCGCTCGCAGCGCCGCGCTGCCGCCCATTAATGTGAAATCGCGAGGCAGTTCACGGGCCCGGTCTCGCCGCCTCCCTATGATTTTCATCATGGAAGGCAGCTGACATTATGTCAAACCCGGTCCCCGTGCGTCGAACACCGGAGCTGGATGCGACCACGACGGTCGTGCGCACGGGCTCCGTGCCGGGGCCCGCGGTGGACGCCTTCCTGCGCGACGTGCATCCGCAGCTTCGCCAGCAGGTGGAGCAGTTGCGACGCGGCGCGGACCGGGAGATCGACCTGCGCGCGCTGCTCGCCACCGTCAGCGACTACTACGAACAGGTGGACGAAGAGCGACGCGGCATCGTGCGCTCGATGCAGCTGATGTCGGATGAGGCACGCTCGCTCACGCGCGAAATCACCGAGCAGTCGAGCGGGCACCTGCAGCTGATCCTCGACAACATCAAGGACGTCGTGATGACCGTCGACAGTGACGGCGCGATCGAGTCCTTCAATCCGACCGGCGAGCGCGTGTTCGGCTATTCGCAGACCGAGGTGATCGGCCGGCGCATCGACCTGCTGCTGCCGGCGCTCGCCGAGCAGCACGCCGGCGTGGTCGCGGGCCTGCGCCGGCTCGCCGCCAGCAGCGAGGATACGCACATCGACCTTGCCGCCAGCGAATCGGCCGGGCGCCACAAGGATGGCAGCACGGTTCCGATCGACATGGCCGTGAGCCGTGCGCGCATCAACCGGCGCGAGCTGTTCGTCGTCTGCGTGCGCGACGCCACCGAGCGACGCGAATCCGAACGCGCACTGCGCGAGAGCGAGGGGCGTTATCGCACTCTCGTCGATCACGCTCCCGAGGTCATCGTGGTCTTCGACGCCGACACGATGCGCTTCATCGACGTCAACCAGAACGCCGAGCGTTTCTTCAAGATGACGCGGACGCAGCTGCTCGAGGCCGGCCCCGAACAGCTTTCTCCGCCGACCCAGGCCGATGGCCTGCCTTCAGCAGGCCCCGCGCGCGGCAACGTCGATCGGGCGCTCGAGGGCACGCCGCAGATCTTCGAGTGGATTCACCGCGACGCGCTCGGCAACGATATCCCGTGTGAAGTGCGTCTCGTGCGCTTGCCCGATTCGCAGCGACCCGTCATCCGGGGCAGCATCACCGACATTACCGAGCGCAAGCGCGCCGAACGGATTGCGGCGGGCGAGCGCGCGGTACTCGAGCGCATTGCCGCGAGCGCGCCGGTGGCGGCTGCCCTCGAATCGATCGTGGACATGGTCGAGACAGTCTGTGTGAACCAGCTGTGTTCGGTGAGCGTGCTCGCGCCCGACGGCCGCAGCTTCGAGTATCTGATCGCGCCGCGGCTGCCCGAGCGATTGCGCGTGGTGCTCGACGGGTCGGTAATCGACATCCGCAACGGCTCCTGCGCTGCAGCCGTGTATCTCGGGCGGCAGGTGCTGGTGGCGGATCTCTCGAGCGACCCGTTCTGGCAGTCGCGTCGCGAGGCTGCACTCGAAGGCGGCATACGCGCGACGGCGTCGACGCCGATCAAGACGGGTTCCGGCAAGGTGCTCGGCGCGCTCGGCATCTATCGGCGGGAGGTCGGACTGCCCGCCCGCAACGAGCTGCAGCTGCTCGAGGACGCGGCCCAGCTGGCCGGCATTGCGATCGAGCGCCGCGCGGCCGACGCGGCCCTGCGCTCGAGCGAAGCGAAGTTCCGGCAGCTCTTCGAGAACGCGATGGAAGGCGTGTACCAGAGCACGCGTGATGGGCGCCTGCTGTCGGTGAATCCGGCCTTCGTGCGGATGCTCGGCTACACGTCGGCCGAGGAGCTTTATGCACTGCCGAGCGCGTCGATGTGTTACTGGTTCCCGGCCGACCGCGCCGATTTCGTGCGCCGCCTCGACACCGAGGGCAAGATCAGGAACGCGGAATTCCGCCTGCGCCGGCGCGACGGCCAGCAGATCGTGGTGCTCGAAAGCTCGCACGCGATGCGCGACGACGCCGGCCACATCATCGGCTATGAGGGCACGATCGCCGACATCACCGAGCGCAAGCAGGCCGAGCAGGCGGTCTTCGCCGAAAAGGAACGTGCCCAGGTTACGCTGCAGTCGATCGGCGATGCCGTGATATCGACGGATGCATCCGGCAGCATCGACTACCTGAACCCGGTTGCGGGCGTTCTCACGGGCTGGTCGATCGACGAAGCACGCGGGCGTCCCATCGGCGATGTGCTCAGCATCGTTCACGAGACGACGCGGGCGCCGTTCGAGAATCCGCTGCTCGTCGCGCTGCGTACCGGCGAACAGGTGGGCCCGGGCGAACAGAGCGTGCTCACGAGCCGCAACGGCCAGACGCTGGCGATCCAGGATTCGGCCTCGCCGATTCGCGATCGCGTCGGCAAGATCATCGGTGCGGTGATCGTGTTTCACGACGTCACCAAGGAACGCCGCCTGAAGCGCGCGCTCGCCTACCAGGCGAGTCATGATGCGCTCACCGGGCTCATCAACCGCCGCGAATTCGACAACCGGCTGCATGAGGCCGTGCAGTCCGCGCGGCGCGACGGCGCACGCTACGCGCTGCTCTATGTCGACCTCGACCAGTTCAAGCTCGTCAACGACACCTGCGGGCATCCCGCCGGCGACCGCCTGATCCGTGACATCACCGGCCTTCTGCAGACGCGCGTGCGCGCCTCGGACACCATCGCACGCCTGGGTGGCGACGAGTTCGGCGTGCTGCTCGAGAACTGCACGCTCGAACAGGCGAGCCTGATTGCCGAGAACGTGCGCCAGGCTGTGCGCGACTACCGGTTCGTGTGGGGGTCGGCGAGCCTGTCGGTCGGCGCGAGCATCGGTGTGGTCGAGATCGGTGCGGAGACGGAAAGTGCCGCGAGTGTGCTCTCCGCGGCCGACATCGCCTGCTATTCGGCGAAGGACCATGGACGCAACCGCATCCATCTCTACGATGGCGGCGGCACCGCGACGCGCCATCGCGAAATGCATTGGGTGGCGCAGGTAACGCGCGCCGTCGATGAAGGACGGCTCGAGCTGTGCTTCCAGACAATCCGCGCGATCGGCGCGCCGCGCGTCTCGCAACCGTTCTCGGAGCTCACCGTGCGGCTGCGCGACGACACCGGGGCCATCGTGCCGCCGAACGAGTTCATTCCCGCCGCCGAGCGCTACAACGTGATGAGCATGATCGACCGCTGGGTCGTGCAGCGCACGATTGAACTCCTGCGGGAGCATCGCCACGCCACGCCGCTCTTTGCGGTCAACCTGTCGGGTACTTCGCTCAACGATCAGGGTTTCCTCGAGTTCGTGCTCGGCCGCATCGACAGCGACGAAATCGCACGCGGCCTCTGCTTCGAGATCACCGAAACGGCGGCGGTGGCGAACCTGCAGAACGCAACCTATTTCATGCAGGAACTGCGCGCGCGCGGCTGCCGCTTCTCGCTCGACGACTTCGGCAGCGGCCTCTCGTCGTTCCGGTATCTGAAGACGCTGCCGGTCGATTTCCTGAAGATCGACGGCGAGTTCATCGCAAATGTGGCGCAGGACGCGGTCGACCGCAGCATGGTGGAGGCCATCAGCCAGGTCGGGCGCACGCTCGGCATCGCGACGGTGGCCGAGCGGGTCGAGACCGCTGCGGTGCTCGCCGAGCTCGAGAAGATCGGCATCGACTTTGCGCAGGGCTTCCATCTTTCGAAGCCGCTGCCGATTGCGGGGCTGGGCGCTGCGCTCGCTGCGCCCACCCAATAGCGCATCCCGCTTGAGTTCATCGCCTGGGTAGCATATGCTTAAGCATATGCCTCGGGGTATTTTCCAATGACGACAGAACGATATGTGCGCTTGTTTCGCAATGGCCGAAATCAGGCGGTGCGTATACCGCGTGAATTCGAGCTGCCGGGTGAAGAGGCCATCCTGCGCAAGGAAGGCGCCCGGCTGGTACTCGAACCCGCACCTCCAAGTTCGCTGTTGAAGCGGCTCGCGACACTCGAACCGCTCGAGGAGGAGTGGCCGGAGTTCACCGACGTGCCGGCTGGCGACGTCGAACTGTGAGGTACCTTCTCGATACCAACATCGTTTCCGATCTCGTGCGACATCCCCAAGGCGTCGTTGCGCGCAAAATTGCACGCGTGGGGGAGCAGCATATTTGCACGAGTATTATCGTCGCAGCCGAACTGCGCTTTGGAGCCATCAGAAAGGCATCCGCTGCGTTGACGGCGCAACTCGCGGCGATACTCGAGGTGCTCGACATCGTACCACTCGAGCCCCCGGTTGATGATTTCTACGGGCGCGTGCGCACGGCGCTCGAACGTTCTGGGACGCCGATTGGCGGCAATGACCTGTTCATCGCCGCGCACGCGTTGACTCTGGAATGTACGCTCGTGACCGACAACACTTCCGAATTCTCCCGGGTACCAGGTCTTCATTGCGAGAACTGGCTGAGGGGTTGAAACGGTCCCTGCTATCTTCTGCGCGACCACGCGCGCGGCAGGTGCCAGTCGAAGCGGATTGCGAGCATGCGCAGCACGAAGCAGAGGACCGCGCCTGCGAGTGCGCTCACGTTTGACGACCAGTGCAGCGCGTCACCGGCGACCACGACTCCTGCTCCCGCCAGCGCTGCTACCGCGTAGAGGTCGGAACGCAATACAGCGGGCACTTCCGCGAGCAGGATGTCGCGCAACATGCCGCCGCCGATGCCCGTCAGCATGCCAAGGAGCGCTGCCATAAGCGGATGCAGGCCGAAGTCGAGTGATTTTTCCGCGCCCGCGACTGCAAAGAGCGCAAGGCCCGCGGCGTCGAACATGCGTACCGGTGTGCGCAGGCGTTCGATCGTCGGGTACCAGAGGAAAGTGATGACGCCTGCGAGCATCGCCGCAGCGAAGTAGCGCCAGTCCGCGAGCGCGGCGGGTGGTACGGCACCGATCAGCAGATCGCGCGCGATACCGCCCGCGCTCGCCGTCACGAGCGACAGCACGAGCACGCCGAAGATGTCGAGCCGGCGCCGCACGCCCGCAGTCGCGCCGGCGAGCGCGAATACGAAGGTGCCGACCAGGTCGAGGACGAGGAGGGTGGTCACGTCTCGTCGTGCGCGGAACTTGAAGGCGCGGCGCGTGCGGCATCCTCGGTGCGCTTTTCCCGACGTACGGTCAGCACGACACTCAGCATCGCGGCACCCACGAGCGCGATCATCGCAGCCATGATCACGACGAGCCCGCCCGCGAGGCGCCAGCCTTCGTAGAGCCCGAAGGCGAGTCCGATAGGTGTCGTGACGAGGAGGAGGGGTTTCGCGATGCGCATGCTCGTGATCCGGGAGATCAGCTTGGCATGATATAGAATCCTTCGATGGTCGAGCTCGTATTCCCCGCCGCGCCGCACACTACCGTCGCGGTTGCGCACCGCGATGCCGTGTTTCCGGTGCGCCGCATCTACTGCGTCGGGCGCAATTATCTCGCGCATGCGCGCGAGATGGGCGCGGACATGCGCGAACCGCCGTTCTTTTTCCAGAAGCCGGCTGACGCGATCGTCGCGAGTGGCAGCACGATCGCCTGGCCACCTGCGACGCGCAATCTGCACCACGAGGTCGAACTCGTGCTCGCGATCGGGCGGCCGGGATTCGCAATTGCTGCGCCAGATGCGCGCCAGCACGTCTTTGGTGTGGCGGTCGGCATCGATCTCACCCGGCGCGACTTGCAGGAAGCGGCGAAGAAGGCCCGTCAGCCGTGGGAGTCGGGCAAATCATTCGACGCCTCCGCACCGGTCGGTGCAATCCACCCGCTCGAGGCTGCGGAGCCGCTGCCCGGGAAAGGGCGCATCACCCTCAGCGTGAACGACGTGGTCCGCCAGGACGGTGATCTCGCGGAGATGATCTGGGACTGCGCCGAGATCATTGCCCAGCTTTCGCGCCAGTTCAGGCTCGAGGCGGGGGACCTGGTCTTCACCGGGACTCCCGCGGGGGTAGGTCCCATGCAGCCCGGCGATCGCCTCGTTGGCCGCATCGAAGGGCTGGAGCCGGTGGTCCTCTCGATTTCTGCCACCCGGTAGTTGTTGACAATAATTCTCATTCGCATCAGGATGGCTTCCCAGAGGGCCATCGATCATGTTCGTCTGTGTCTGCAACGCCGTTTCCGATCGCCAGATCCGCGCCGCCGTGGACCTCGGGGCCGGGTCTCTCGCTGAAGTGCAGTGTCGCCTGCCGGTGGCGAACTGTTGCGGGCATTGCGAAGACACCGCCCGTCAGGTCGTCGACGAACACCTCGGTCAGCGCGCGCAGCGCAAGTCCGCCTGAGCAGCCCGCCGGTTTGCGTGCGGCCGTTCGTGCGCCCATCATGCCGAACCCCGATGCGTAAAGCGGAGGCACCGCCATGAAGGGCGATCCAGCAATCATCCGGCATCTCAATGTCGCGCTGAAGAACGAGTTGACCTCGATCAACCAGTATTTCCTGCATGCCCGCATGTTCGGGAACTGGGGCCTGAAGCGCCTCGAGGAACACGAGCGGGAAGAGTCCATCGACGAGATGAAGCATGCAGATCAACTGGTGAAGCGCATCCTGTTTCTCGAGGGGCTGCCGAACCTGCAGGATCTGGGCAAACTGCTGATCGGCGAAGACGTCAAGGAGTGCCTCGAGTGCGATCTCAAGCTCGAGATCGCCGCGCGCGCCGATTTCAAAGCCGCGATCGCGGACTGCGAGAAGGCAGCCGATTACGTCTCGCGCGAGATCTTCGAGCGCATCCTCGAGTCGGAGGAAGAGCACATCGACTTTCTCGAGACGCAGCTCGACCTCATCCGCCGCATCGGCCTCGAGAACTACTGCCAGTCGCAGATCGGCGAGGGCGCGGCCGCGTCATAGCAGCAGCTTCGATCCATCGATTCCCGTCGGCTGCGCGGGCCAGCGCGGGCAGAGTTCTTCGATGACGCACATGAGATCGTCGAGGAGTTCGTAGGGGTCGCGCGCAACTGTGTTGGTGAGCGGCGCGCCCTCACCCGACGGCGGTGATGGAGTGCGAAAGAAAGAAGTGAGCGGCTCAGCCGGTTTGCTGAGCTTGATCAGTCCTTCCAGACTCACGACTCTCAGTGCACCGAAACTTGTCTGGAGCGTTGGTGCCCCGTCGAGTAGTCGCCGGGCGACGGGGCGGCTGGCATACAAGAGGTCTATCCGCTCATCGCCGCGCAGGTAGGTTGCGGCGTCCGCGCTTCGATGCGCGCATCGATAGCCGAGCGCGAGGAGGACATCGTGCACGGCATCTGCTGTGCGTGAATCGGTCAGCAGATCGACATCTCTCGTTGCGCGGACGACATTGTGAGAGGCCAGCGCGAGACCGCCGATCAGCGCGTACCGCGCGTCGATGCGATCGAGTGCTGCGAGCACTTCCGCGATCTGCCTGCCGAGTCTGGACATGCAGGCATTGCGCCATGCGCGCCCTTCAAGCGTCAAGCGCGCTGATCGCGTAGGCGACGCCAAAGCCAAGCGTTGTCAGTAGGCCCGCGGTGCGGCCGTTCATCGCGAACGCTTGGGGCATCATCGAGTCCGCAATCATCGTGAGAAGCGCGCCCGCCGCAAAGGCCTGCACGCCCGCGACGAGTTCGTCAGGCGCGGTTCTCAGCAGCGCGTAACCCGCGAGCGATGCAAGTCCTGCGACCACAGCGACCGCGAGCCACATGCCGAAGAGACGCCCGGCGCACCAGCCTGAGGTGCGCAGACCGGTGGTCGAGGCGATGGCCTCAGGCAGATTCGACAGGAAGACGGCCGCGACCATTGCGACGCTGACACCGCCGCCTGAAACGAGTCCGACACCGATGACCACCGATTCGGGTATGCCGTCGAGTACCGTGCCAAGGAGGATCGCCGGGCCGCTCGACTCCCCGCCCTGCGGGTGCGCGCGGCCGCGATGCTTGCCTCCGGCGCGATCGATCAGTGTGTCGCCCCAGAAGAAGGTGATCGCGCCGAGCAGCATGCCGACGGCGATGACCCAGTCACCGTCGGTCGTGGCGTCCGCCTTTTCGACGAGCTCAAAGGATACGGCGCTCACGAGCACACCCGCGCCGAACGCCATGATGGCGCCGAGCGTGCGCCGCCCGATTGACAGGGACCAGGCAAGCCACGCACCGAGGAGCAGTGCACAGCCGCTGAAGAATCCCCAGCCGAAACTGGCGCTCATCTGCCGGAGTATGCGACAGAGGCGCCTGCCTGCGCATCGGTTATGCTGGCGCGATAACCGTTTCCGGAGAGAACAATGCACATCCGGTTCATCGTCATGGTTCTGGCCGCATTGATTGCCGCGGCATCAACTCCCGCGCTCGCGCAAACGGCGCCCGACCATGCGCCCTGGCAGGTGAAGGCGCGCGAGGTGTACGCGCGGATCATCGGGTTTCGTACGGCCGCGGCAGAGCATCAGACCGCCGCGATGGCGGGCTGGCTCGGCGATGTCCTGAAGGCTGGCGGGGTGCCGCCCGAAGACATCGCCACGCTGCAGGCAGGTGGTGCGACCGCGATGATCGTGCGGATTCCGGGCAGCACGCCCGCGCGACCGATCCTCTTTTCGGCGCACATGGACGTGGTCGATGCGCGGCCGGCCGACTGGCAACGTGATCCGTTCACGCTGATCGAGGAGGGCGGCTATTTCTTCGGGCGCGGCACCACGGACAACAAGGCGGGCGTCGCGGCACTCGTCTCGACGATCCTGCGCTTCAAGGCGGAGCATTTGCGCCCCGCGCGCGGGCTGGTGTTCGCCTTCGTCGGCGACGAGGAAACGGGCATGGAAACGACCGCTGCCATCGCGGCGCACCCATGGGTCCGCGATGCCGAGTTCGCGATCAACACGGATGCGGGCGGCGGCGTGCTCGACGATGCCACGGGCAAGCCGCTCATCTACCTCGTGCAGGGCGCGGAGAAGACCTTCGCCACATTCGACCTGACGGTCACGAATCCCGGAGGCCACAGCTCACGCCCTCGCGCGGACAACGCGATCTACCAGCTCGCGCGGGCGCTTGACCGGATCGCTGCGTACCGCTTTCCGGTCATGTCGAACGAGCTGACGCGCGCGTATCTCGGCGCGATGGGGCGGGCGCAGCCGGGTCCGCTCGGCGAGGTGCTGCGACGGTTTGCCGCCGATCCCGCCGATGCCGCGGCGGCCGAC
>CAUJHX010000188.1 GCA_963204795.1 Pseudomonadota bacterium
CCGACGCTGATTGCGGCGCTCGCCGTGCTGGTGTCGAGCTGCGCGTTGCTGCCCGCCATCGGTACGGGCGCGGCAGGAGTCGGTGCCGGAATCGCCTTCGCCGTGCTCTGGGGCTCGGTGGTGAGCTCTCCCATGCAGTTCGCTCCGGTTCTGCTCGCCGAGACCGCAGGGTTGGCCAGCCTCGGTACGCTCCTCGGGATCAGCAATTTACTTGCCGGCCTCATCTCCTCGCTCGGCCCGATGCTGACCGGCGCGATCCACGATGCCACGCACAGCTACATTGCAGCATTCATGGTGTCCGCAATCGTGGCCGCCCTTGCCCTCGCTCCCGCGTTGCTGCTGAAACCGGGCGTCCCGGGTGCGCGCCCGGGCCCTGCTGGATAGACTCGAGCCCGGCATGCACGAACACGGCATCGATTTGATGGAGCTCATCGGCGCCGTGTACGAGGGGCCACGGGAGGCCGATCCCTGGCTTGGGCTGGCCCAGCGCCTGCGGCAGGTGCTCCGTGCCCGCAGCGTCGCGGTAACTCTGCATCACTCCCAAGGCCTGCTCTTCGACGTGATGGTCATGGCGCAAGAACCAGGCGACGATGCCGACTGGCAAGCGCTCGAGAATGTCTACCGCAAGGATTTCATGGCAGCCGACCCGTTCCGCTACGAGAACATGGCGCCGGGCGAAATCCTGTTCATCCAGGCTGCCAGCGCTGCACCCGCGATGCAGGTCTTCCTCGAGCAGTTCGACATCGCCCATTGTCTGCGTATGTGCTTCAGCGAGCCGGGAGGCATGCTCTGCTGGATCGATGTGATCCGGCGCCGGCAGGAACCCGATCAGCCCTTCACGGAAACGGACGCGCAACTCCTGCGCGAGCTGCTGCCGCACCTGCAACGCGCCCTCGGCCTATATGCATTGCTGAAACGCCAGGAAGCGGAAAAGTCCATTTACGAGAACATCATCGATCACTTCGCGCTCGGCTGCGTGCTGCTGAATGACGCCGGTGGCGTCATTCAGGTCAACAGCGCAGCGCGCGCCATCATCGATCGAGCCGGAGCCATTGCGATTTCGCATGGCCGCATCAGGCTTGCCGATCGTGCGGCGCAGCGGGTGCTCGACACGTCAATCGAGACCCTGGCGCAAGCGCGGCGGAGCAACGGGGCTTCCACCGCCGGAAAACTGGTGCGCGTGCGCGCCCGCGACGGCACGTTGCTCGCGCTGCTCGTGTATTCAGCCCCGCTGATGCCTTACTTCCAGGGCGTCCCGGCACCGAGCGTGATCGTCTATCTCTCCGATCTCGCGCGCAAGCCCGACGCGCTGCTGCCTGCCAGTGCTTCCGCTCATGTGCAGATCGCGCGGCTCTTCGATCTCTCTCCCCAGGAGGCGCGGCTCGCGCTGCTGCTCGCTTACGGCTACACGATCAGCGAAGCCGCCGCCGAGATGCACATTGCGGAGACAGCAGCACGCAACTACTCGAAGCGCGTGTACGCGAAAGTGGGGATCGGCAGCCAGACGGATCTCGTGCGCCTCGTATACCGTAATCTGGCTTTCTTGCGCTGACCTGCCGGACACGATCGGTACCACCTGGTACTGGAGGGCTGTCCGGGCCCGCCCCTAGCATCGCCCCTGCGAATCATCATTCGGGTTTCGGGGAGCGCGAACATGGGCAATCGGTCTGCAGGTGGCGCGGCGGCGGGGTGGCCCGGTGCATGGACAGGTGTCGCGATTGCCGCGCTGATCGGCACGACGGCCGTGGCGCAGGAGGACTCGGGCCTCCAGGAAATCGTCGTCACGGCCCAGCGGGTCGAAGGAACGCTGCAGAAGACGCCGATTTCGCTGGCGGTCTTCGACAAGGAGGCACTGCGTTCCATCGGCGCCGTCGCCGCCGGAGACGCGGCCGCATACGCCCCCAACGTCCAGATCGATCGCACGCCGCTCAGTCGCACGGCCTACGCGGTCAGCATTCGCGGCATCCGCAGCGCCGATCCCTCCCTCGCGCTCGATCCGACGGTGGGTATCTACCTCGACGGCGTGTACCTCGGTCGGCAGAGTGGTTCGGCCTTCGAGATCGTCGATCTCGAGCGCGTCGAGATCCTGCGCGGACCCCAGGGAACGCTTTATGGACGTAACAGTACCGGGGGCGCCATCAACCTCGTGACCAGCAAGCCCTCCGGCGAGTTCGGACTTCTGCAGCAACTGAGTTACGGTGATCACGGTTTCCTGCGGGCACAGACCTCGATCGACACGCCGAAACTCGGCAATCTCGCGGCCAAATTCTCTTTCAATCACTCGCAGCATGATGGCACGGTGAAGAGTCTCTACACAGGTGGCGATCTCGGCGGCTACAACGCCAACAGTGGTCGCTTCTCCCTGCGCTGGACACCCGTCGATGCGCTGACGGTGGACTATGCTTTCGACATCTCGAAGGAAGACAGCAACACTTCCATTGATCAGATCACCGCGGTCAGGGATTTCCAGGCGTCTCTGGGTGGCGACTTCTACGCGCAGATGCAGGCTGCGGCCTCTGCGGATCGCCAGAGCCGCCTGCCTTACCCCGTGGATGGCAAGGTGCAGCCCTTCGAGATGAGCGGCCACGCCCTCACACTGGAGTGGCATCCCGGTGAGGTGACGCTGAAATCGATTTCAAGTTATCGGGAGTGGGACCGCACAGCGACGTCCGCGAATTTCGGTACTTTCCGTGTGGCTGCCGATAGCGTGCTCGACGGCACCACCGGCACCTACATTCCTGCCGGTGAACTCGCCGCGAACTACACCAATCCCGAGACGTACAGCCGCCAGAAGCAATGGTCACAGGAGCTGCAGCTGTTCGGGAAGTCCGAGTCCCTCGGCCTCCGTTACACGGCTGGCCTCTATTATTTCCGAGAAAAGAGTCTCGAGATTGATCCGCAGGCCTTCATCCTTCCGGCGCTCCTGGCATTTGGCGAGTTGCCGGGGCCTTTCCAGGATTTCCTCTGCGTTGGTACCTGCTTCGGCAAGAGCGTACGGCTCGCCACTCCCGATTTCGCGTATACCTCCGACAACGAAGCCTTCGCTGCCTATGGCCAGCTTACGCGCTCGATGACCGATCGCCTCGACGCCACGCTCGGTGTGCGCTTCACCCGCGACCAGAAGGACGCCACGCTCACCAATGACTTCACCGACGCGGGGCTTGCTACGGCTGCAGGCAGCAAGTCCTGGAACAACGTGAGCCCGGCCTTCACGCTGGACTACGCGTGGTCGGATGACGCGCGTACCTACCTCACGGCAACCCGGGGGTATCGCTCCGGCGGCTTCAACGTCCGTGCCACCAACACGGCGGCATTTCGTCAGCCCTTCAACGAGGAAAACGTGACGTCGTACGAACTCGGCCTGAAGTCGGAGTGGCTCGACCGGCGGCTGCGCGTGAATGGGGCACTGTATCATTATGAATACACCGACAAACAGGTGGCGCAGTTCGAGGCCGGCACCGGCGGGGCCTCGTCGAAGATCGTGAATGCGGGCAGCGCGAAGGCCACCGGCATCGAGATTGATCTCACGGCAAGGCCGATCGAGGATCTCCTGCTGACCCTGAGCTACGGGTACATCGATTTCGGCTACGACAAGCTCGTGACCGGCGTGCAGGATCCCGCGACGGGATTTCCCGTCTTCGGCTCCGATGGCGAGGCGCTGGTCGCCGACATCAGCGACACGGCTGCCACCAACGTACAGTCGCCCAGGAATTCCGCCTCACTACGGGCCGAGTACACAGTCGCGCGCACGGGCATGGGGACGGTGGTGTTGCACGTCGACGGCAACTACGTGGGCCCACGTACATTCCAGGAGCAGCTCAATACCTTCGACCGTTCCGACAGCTACTCGCTGTGGAACGCGCGCCTGGCGCTGAACGACATTCCGGTCGGTGCGGGGAGCCTCAGCGCCTCGCTGTGGGGCCGCAACCTCAGCGACGAAAAGGTCCGTGAATACGGCATCGACTTCGGTGCGCTCGGCTTCGCGACGAACACGTACAAGGAGCTGCGCAGTTTCGGCATCGACCTCCTGTACCAGTACTGAAGCGGGAGCAGGGCGCGGCCATGACGACCGGACTCGTATGGGACGAGCGTTACTTCTGGTATGACTTCGGTGACAGCCGCAGCCTTTTCGGCGCCCATCCACACATCCAGCCTGGTAGCCATATCGAGACGCCCGAGAGCAAGCGTCGGATTCTGAACCTGCTGGCCGCAAGCGGATTGCTGGCGCAGATGCGGGAGCTGCGGCCAAGTCCCGTTGGCGCCGGGGATCTCTGCCTCGTCCACGACGAGGCCTATGTCGAGTCCGTCAGGACGCTCAGCGCGAGCGGAGGCGGATCTCTGGGCCCCGGTGTTCCGGTTCCAGCGGGCGGCTATGAACTCGCCGCGCTCGCGGTGGGCGGCACCCGCCGGGCACTGGATGCGGTGTTGCGCGCCGAAGTCGACAACGCCTATGCGCTCGTGCGGCCTCCGGGCCATCATGCCGAGCGCGACCATGGCATGGGGCTGTGCATCTTCGCCAATGTGGCGGTGGCAACGAAACTCGCCATGCGCGATCACGGCCTCAGGCGTTTGGCGATCGTCGACTGGGATGCGCATCATGGCAACGGCACGGAATCGGCTTTCTACGAAGATCCATCGGTGCTCACCCTCTCCATTCACCAGGACATGGTCATTCCGGGCCGCGGGGCGGTGTGTGACGCGGGCCGTGGGGTGGGCGAGGGCTACAACATCAATATTCCGCTGCCGCCCGGTTCGGGGACGGGAGCCTATCTGGCCGCGATCGACCGCGTCATCGCGCCGGCGCTGCGACGCTTCCGGCCCGAGCTGATTCTGGTGGCGAGCGGTCTCGATGCGTGCGCCAGCGATCCGACGGCGCGCATGCTGCTGCTCAGTGACTCCTACCGCTTCATGACGGCGAGGCTACTCGAACTCGCCGGTGAGCTGTGCGGCGGCCGCCTCGTGATTAGCCATGAGGGAGGCTACGATCCCACGGCGACACCGTTCTGTGCGCTCGCGATCCTGGAGACGATGACCGGCATTCGCACCGGTGTGCAGGATCCGTTTGGACCCCTGCGCGAGGAGGAGCTTGCCGGGCACCAGCGCCTGCAACCCCATCAGGAAGCCGTGATCGCACAAGCAGAAGCTCTGCTCGGTACACCACGATGCGCACAGCAGACCAGTTGATTCACCCGATCGCGACCAGGCGCGACTATGAGGCCGGCACGGTGCCGATCGACGCCAGTGCCTGGCCGCCCGCAGAACTTCCGGCCCCCTGGCCTGCGCTGGAGCACGACATCGAGACTGATGTGCTCGTCATCGGCGCGGGACTGGCCGGAACTTCGGTGGCGCTGCATCTGGCTGAGCGCTCTGTGCAGACCGTGATTCTCGAAGCGGCACAACCGGGGAATGGCGCATCGGGGCGCAACGCGGGCCATGTACAACCGTGGCTTGACGGGCTTGCGTCGCTCGCGAGCTGGCCCGATCGCGGAACCCGGCTGCTCGAGACCTTCGTGAGGGAACGGAATATCGTTTTCGATCTCTGTCGCCGCCACCACATCGATGCTGACGAGGCGCCGACAGGTATCGTGCAAACCGCCACGAGCCGCAGCAAGTCGCTGGAGGACCTGGCGGGGAACTGGCGCGCGCGAGGCCTTCAGGTGGAGTCTGTCGGCTCGTCTCAATTGCACGAGTTGCTGGGTACCCGTCGCTACCGTCACGGTGTGCACTGGCGCGAAGGCGGTCGCGTCAATCCTTTCCGGTTCACGCAAGGCATGGCGGCAGCAGCTGCACGTCACGGCGTCCGCGTCCATGGTGATTCGCCCGTCGTGTCGTGCACGAGGGCGGGGGAACGCTGGCTGGTGCGCACGAATCGCGCCAGCGTCCACGCGGCGCGGATCGTGTTATGCACGAACGGTCACGCGGGCAACGCATTCTTTCCCGGGATGGTGCGCTCCGGCTACCCGCTGGTGGCGTGTGGCCTTGCGACAGCACCGCTGCCGCCCTCGTTGCTGGAGGTGATCAATCCGTCGCGCGCGGCGTTCGCGCAAGTGCCCACGGGCCTCTACCCGATGGTCGTGGATGGCCGCGGGCGTCTCGTGACCGCCACCATCCCGGCCCCGCGGCAGGCGGATCGCCCTGAGCGCTATTTCGAGGCTTTCCTGCGGTACATTCATCGCACCTGGCCCGAGAGCCGCGCGGCGTCGATCGAACCCGGCTGGTACTGGACCGGCATGACTTCGAGCACTTCGGCAACCCTGCACGCCGATTTCCCGGGGCTCTACCAGATTGCTGATGGTGTTGTGGGATTGATGAACCTCGGTACCTGGGGCAATGTCATGGGCCCGCTGCTCGGGCACAATGTCGCGCAGGCACTCGCCGAGGAGCGCCCGCAGGATTTCGTGCTCCCGCTGCGCACTCCGCGCGCCGTGCGTTTTCCGCGCCTCTTCGAGTTCAAGATCCGCCATCTGCTGGTCCCCGCGGCGCGCTGGGCCGATCGGGTCTGGGCCTCCTGACAAGGATCCGGCATATGATTCGACCTGTATCGTTTCGGAACCTGTGCGCGAGACCCGGAATTGGCATCGCCTTCCTGCTGGCGTCGCTGTGCAGCGGGCCGGCCGCCGCGATCGAGCGTGGTGAAGCGCTCTATGTACAGCGCTGCGCGGCCTGTCACGATCATCCGCACGATCGCGTGCCACCGCGCCATCTGCTGGGCTTCCGTTCGCCAAATGCCATCGTGCGGGCGCTCACCCGCGGCACCATGCGCCCGATGGCGGAAGGGTTGAGTGACACCGAAATCGCCGACCTGGCCGTCTTTCTCACCGGCCGCGTGCCCGGTCAGGAAGCGCGGCCGAGCGTCAACCGCTGCACGCAACCGGGCGCGCCGGTTGTGGTGCAAGCGGGCGACTGGCCGGTCATCGGGCGCGATGTCGCGGGTAGCCGCTTCGAGCCTGACCCGGGGGTGCGAGCAGAAGACCTGCGGCACCTGAAACTGAAGTGGGCCTTTGCGTACCCGGAGGGCGCCTCCGGGCCGGTCCAGGTGGCCGGCGGGCGCGTATTTCTGGCTTCGGGCGACGGGCAGGTGCATTCGCTCGATGCACGAACGGGTTGCAGCTACTGGAGCTTCGACACGGGGCGCACGGTGCGCGCGGTGACGATTGCGGCTGTCGACTCCGGCAGTGCAGCCGCTGGGCGCACGGGCGTCTTCTTCGGTGACGATCAGAGCACGGTCACGGCACTCGATGCGACCAGCGGCGCCCTGCTGTGGAAAACGCCGGTCGAAACGCATCCTCTCGCGCGGATCACCGCACCGCCCGTGGTGTACGAGGGGCGGGTGTACGTGCCGGTCTCGGGAATGGAGGATCCCCTGACGCACGATCCGGGCTATGCCTGTTGTACACACCGTGGCAGCGTCGCGGCCCTCGATGCTGCAAGCGGCAAGCTCCTCTGGAAGAGCTACACGGTGCAGCAGGAGCCGAAGCCATTGCCGAAGGCGAGCCCTGAGGCCGCGCAGCATTTCGCACCCGCCGGCGGTTCGGTGTACACACCACTGGGAATCGATGCCCGGCGCAAACTCGTGTACGCGGCGACAGCGGAAGCCTACGGGCGCGAGAATCCTGCAGGCGCCTACTCGGTCATCGCTTTTGACATGGAGACGGGCGCGCACCGCTGGCAGCGCCAGTTCATGCCCGCAGAAAAGGACCGGTCACGCATCTGCCACGAATCCGGCGAGAGCGATTGCCGCAACATGTTCTCGATGAGTACACAAGTGATGGTGCATACGCTGCCCGGCGGCAGGAACATTCTGCTCGTTGGCAGCAAGTGGGGCTGGGTGTATGCGCTCGACCCGGATGCCCGGGGGCGCACGCTCTGGAGTCGTAAAGTCGGCAAGGGCGGCGATCTCGGCGGCATCATGTACGGGTTTGCCGCCGACGCGCGCACGGTCTACGTGCCGATCGCCGACACGATCGTGCTGCCCCCGGAGCGGGCAGGTGGGCTCGCCGCGCTCGATCTGGCGACCGGCCAGCCGCGCTGGCAGCTCGAGTCCGAGCCGGCGGCCTGCAGCTGGCTGGCCGGCGAGCCAGCCGCGTGCACCGATGTGAATACCTGCACCTGCAGCAGCGCAAAGGTCGCCGCGACCACCGCGATCCCCGGCGCTGTATTCGCGGGTGGTTGGGACGGACACGTGCGCGCCTACTCTGCGACCGATGGTCGGCTGCTCTGGGATGTGGATACCGCGCGGCCCGTGGCTGCCGTGAACGGAATCGAAGCGCGCGGCGGGCAGGTCGGAGGTTACCCCGTCGTGGTGAGTGGCGGCGCGGTCTACATCACCTCGGGAGCGAGCGTGATGGGGCGGCCCGGCAATGCGTTGCTCGTGTTCGAGGCCGGAACCGACTGACTCGGCCTCGCGCCCTCACCCCGTTCCAAGCGCAAATTCAATCCCCGCGCAGACCGCCGCCACCTGGGCCGCATTGCACTCCTCGGGTGTGACACCCGGGCTGTCGGGATAGACCTCGGTCGTGGTCGTGTAAGGCGCTCCCGTGATCCCGGCGCACAGGCCCAGTTGCCGCATGGGGTATCGAATGACACCGGGGGCGACCACATCCGAGCCGATGATCTGGCCCCTGGCGTCTGCCGGTGCGATGTGGGTGATCCGGCCAACCGCGTCGATGATCGCCTGCTGGAAGGCGTGTTGCGGGTTCTCGCTGTCATCGACCAGATAGAAGCCATCCGGGATTTCGCCCGGTTCGAATGTCTTGCCATCGCGTGCAGCGAGCGCCGGCCGGAACTCGCTCTCGTCGCTGTCCGTCGTTTCGTGCAGATCGATGTGCAGCAGGAAGCGCCCGCGCAGCGGCGCGATCAGGCGCAGCAGCGCGGCGGACTCCTCCGCGGGGCTGCCTTCGCGAAACGAACGATTGGGGTCGATGGCGTTCGCGTTCCAGCGGTGGATGCGCTCGTAGGCCCAGGGGCTCACGCAGGGCGCTATTAGCAGGTTGATCCGCGCTGCATAGTCCTCGGCGCGGCGGTCGAGGAACTGCAACGCGCCACGTACGCCACTCGTCTCGTAACCATGCACGCCACCCGTCACGAGCGCAAGCGGAAGCTCCTCACGCCAGTTCCGGCTGCGCAATGCGAACAGGCGGTACCGATCCGGTGGATAGTCGAGCTGGCCATACTCCACCACCTCGAAGCGCGCGGCCAGTTGCTCGATCGCGCCCACCACATCGTCGTGGAAGCTGCGTCTGCGAACCTGGCGCGCCAGCCATGTGGTGCGCTCGGCATCACCCCAAGGCACGCCGGGTGTACCGATCGGATATGGCACGGAGGCGGGCATGCTCGTTACTCTATCGCAGGATGCCGCAACCCGGCAGGCCGCATCTGTCAGGAGAGCTGCGATGTCCACCCACACCGTCAAGCTGCACCGTGTCCTTGCCGCGACGCCCGAGCGGGTCTATCGCGCATTCATCGATCCCGATGCCATGGCGAAATGGTTGCCGCCGGACGGGTTCACGGGGAAAGTGCACCGGAGCGACGCGCGCGTGGGCGGCACGTACAGGATGTCGTTCACCAACTTCACGACGGGGCAGAATCACGCCTTCGGCGGCAAATACCTCGAACTCGTACCCCATGAACGCCTGCGTTACACGGATCGCTTCGAAGACCCGGGCCTCCCCGGTGAAATGATCACCACGATCACGATCACGAAGGTGTCGGTCGGCGTGGAACTCGGCATCGTGCAGGAGGGCATCCCAGCCGCCATTCCCCCCGAGGCGTGTTATCTCGGCTGGCAGCAGTCGCTCACGTTGCTTGCGAGACTGGTCGAGCCGGAGATTCGGGAGTAATGGTGCGCGTGATGCTCGATCTCCAGCCATGAGAGCGATGTGCCTGCAGCGACCGGGCCACAAACTGGAGGCGGTCGACAGGGCGACGCCCAGGCCAGGGCCCCGGCAGCTGCTGATAGAGGTCCTCGCCTGCGGAGTCTGTCGCACCGACCTCCATCTGATCGATGGTGAACTGCCCGACATCCACTATCCCGTCGTGCCCGGCCACGAGATCGTGGGGCGTGTCGTGGGGTGCGGGCGGGATGTCAGCGAATTCGCCGTCGGCGCGCGCGTCGGCGTGCCGTGGCTCGGCTCGACGTGCGGGCACTGCGGGTACTGCACGACCGCGCGGGAGAATCTCTGCGGGGAGGCCCGCTTCACGGGATACACGCTCGACGGAGGTTTTGCGCAGCTCGTCATCGCCGACGCGGGTTTCTGTCTGCCGATCCCCGAACAGTACTCCAGCGTCGAGGCCGCGCCCCTGCTGTGCGCCGGCCTCATCGGTTACCGCGCGCTGACCGCAGCCGGGGATGCACACAACATCGGGCTGTACGGCTTCGGTGCGGCAGCCCATCTGATGGCACAGATCTGCCGCGCGCAGGGACGGCAGGTTTTTGCCCTCACCCGTCCCGGCGACCTTGCAGCACAGGATTTCGCCAGGCGACTCGGTGCCGTCTGGGCGGGTGGATCCGATGAGACACCTCCGGAGGCGCTCGATGCGGCCATCCTCTTCGCGCCGGTCGGCGCGCTCGTGCCCGCTGCGCTCGCTGCGACGAGGAAGGGCGGCAAGGTCGTGTGCGCGGGCATCCACATGAGCGACATACCTGCTTTCGCATACCACTTGCTGTGGGGCGAAAGGACGATTCAGTCGGTGGCGAACCTGACGAGGGCCGATGGCGCTCGGTTCATGAAGCTCGCCACGGACGTGAAGCTCGAGGTCAGTACGGAACGGTTTGCGCTCGAGGATGCGAACGAGGCACTGGATCGACTGCGCGCGGGCCGGATCGAGGGTGCAGCTGTGCTCGACATTACGCAATGACCCGGCAGATCGAGCCGGAGATGAGGGAGTGGAAATGCGAATACGATCTGCCGCAGTGGCGTGTCTTGTCGGGCTCATCATCACCGCATGCGCCGCAGGGCCGGTGCACACGCCGGCTCCGGCGCCCGCCCCGGATGCGGCGCTCACGCGGGCGCTCGGCACTGAAGTCGCGCAATTCACTGCCGCCGATCAGGCGTCGCCGCCCGCACCCTGCAGGGTGCTGTTCGTCGGCTCCTCCAGCATCCGGATGTGGACCACGCTGTCCGAAGACATGGCGCCGCTCCCGGTGATCAACCGGGGGTTCGGCGGCTCCCACATCGAGCATGTCAACCGCTGGTTCGATGCGCTGGTCGCAGTGAATCAGCCAAGCGCCATCGTGCTCTACGCAGGCGAGAACGATGTCGCGGACGGCAAGACGAAGCAGCGGGTACTCGCGGATTTCGCTGCGTTCATGAAGCGGAAGACCGCGGCGCTCGGCGATACGCCTGTCTACTTCATCTCCCTGAAGCCATCGAAGTCGCGATTCGGGCAACTCGCGCAGCAGAGCGAGGTCAATGCCGCGATCCGCAAGCTCGCTGCAAAGCGCGCGGACCTGCAGTACATCGACGTCGCCTCGCCGATGCTCGCAGACGGCAAGCCGCGGGATCTGTTTGCGCCGGACGATTTGCACATGACGCGTGATGGCTATGCGATCTGGACCCGGAGGGTGCGCGCGGCGCTCATGCCGCACGCAAAAGCGGACGCGTCGAGATGCCTGTCGAGGCGGCGATTGAGCCTGCCTTGATTTATAACGCCGGGATCCCGAGATCGGAGAGCCACCGGTAGGTCGGGTCGTAGTAGGCCGCGTCGCGTGTCGGGTCATCCCGCTGGCCTTCGGGCACGACGATCACCTGCCGAGTCGTGGAATCGTGTACTCGAATAATATTCTTCCGGGCGCGCCCGACCATGCAGGCAGTGCTGCGCGCAGCGCCGTGATCTCCGTCAGCCATGCGGCCTTCTGGCTGATGAGATCGGCATACATCGATTGAGCCGTGATGTGACCGAAGATCTGCTCGGGTGCGTCGGCAAGGAAGCCGTCGATCGTGTTCGCGTAGCCCCAGCGCTGCATCATCCTCTCCTGGCGTCCTCTGCCAAGATAGGGCATATCAGGGATCGATGGTCGGGGTGACAGGATTTGAACCTGCGACTCCTACGTCCCGAACGTAGTGCTCTACCAGGCTGAGCTACACCCCGCTGCAGCGAGCCGCGAAGTGTACTGAACCGCCCGGAGGCATTCAAACGCGGTAGCCGACAAGCGACCAGCATGAGACAGAATTGCTGGTGAAACAATATTGCCGTAATATTTCCCTTGCAATGAAAACGTCCAGCCATCGCAAGCCAGAGACAGCAACCGCCCCGGGCACTGTCCTCGCGCGCGCGGCGTTTCGGGCGGCGGGCTTTCTCGGGGTTTCTCAGGCCGACCTTGCCGACATCATCGGTGTCAGCAGCGCCACCGCATCGCGGCTCGCGCACAGTGGCAAGGCACTGGAGGAGGGCGGCAAGCCCTGGCAGCTTGCGGCACTTTTCGTGCGCGCCTTCCGCTCGCTCGACGCGATCGTCGGTTCCGATGACACGGCGGCGCGCACGTGGATGCGCGCGGCGAACTCCGCGCTCGGTGGTGTTCCGCTCGAACTGATGCGTGACCCGGCCGGGCTCGCGCGCACCGTTGACTACCTGGACGCCGCCCGAGCTCGCCTCTAGCGCGCGGCGTTACCAGCGCGCGCTGTGGCGGGTGGTCGAAGCGCAGCACACGGCTTCGACGATGCGCCTCGCCGACACGCTGCCCGAGCAGGCGCTGCTCGAGGCCATCCTCGAGGCGAGCAAACCGCTGTTGCCACCAGGTACCGGAAAGCTGCATTACCTGCTCGCGACGCCCTTTCGCTACCGGCCGCGCGCCGGCTCGCGCTTTCGCGCGCCTTTCGAAGGCGGCGTGTGGTACGGGGCCGAGCAACTGCGCACTGCGCTGGCCGAAAAGAGCTACTGGCGTCTGCGTTTCCTGCTCGATTCACCGGAG
The DNA here is from genome assembly GCA_963204795.1 of Pseudomonadota bacterium. GTDB lineage: Bacteria > Pseudomonadota > Gammaproteobacteria > Steroidobacterales > Steroidobacteraceae > CADEFQ01. The sequence continues at coordinate 12,911 of CAUJHX010000188.1, forward strand.
ACTCCCGATCTGAAGCCGGTGCCGCACACCGCCTTCAACGTCGCCGTGCGCGGCAAGGCGGTCGATCTGACGGCACTGCCATTGTCGAGGGATCGCGCCCTGTGGACTCACCGCAGCGACTACGGCGCGACACAGGCACTCGCCACCGCAGCGCGCAGCGCTGAACTCGAACTGATCCGCTATGAATCCGTGCGCGACCCCGGGCACGCGGCCTGTGTCGCCGCACTCGTGCCCGCGGTCTTCGGGCGCGCGAAACCGAAGGGACTCGAGACCTGGTTCATGGCAGCCTCGCGCGCGCATGTCCGGTGCGTGAGAGGAGCGCGGGGCGGGGAGACGTGGGAGTTCGCCGCCGCTGATCTCCTGTAGAAGGCATATTACGCCGCACTCCGGGCCGTGGGCTGCATGCTCGCGAATCCATTGGTTAGTCCATGCAAATTAGCTAACCTTCGTGCATGGGCGGCAAGGTATTCAACATGCATGCGGCCAAGACCCGTCTCTCGCAGCTCGTGGCGCGGGCGGAGAAGGGCGAGCGCATCCTTATTGCCAGAGCCGGAAAGCCGGTTGCAGAGCTCGGACCCGCGCGCAAGGTGCGCAAGGCAGCCCTGCCGCCTGAGGATCCATTGCTGAATCTGGAGCAGTTTGCCCTCGATGGTCCAGGCGATGGATTGTCCAACGCTGAGATCGATCGCGCACTCTATGGCAAGTCGTGACGCGTTTGTCGATACCTCAGGACTTTACGCGCTCATCAATCGCAATGATCCCGCTCATGGCGCAGCGCGAGTTGCGGTGGGCCGGTTGCTGCGTGACGGGAGACGGCTGGTAGTCACCGATTACGTCATCGACGAATCGGCGACACTCGCCAAGGCGCGCGGCGGCGCGCAACTCGCAGGACGGGTACTCGAGTTGATCGAGCAAAGCCATGGCTTGCGGGTCGAGTGGATCGGGCCAGAGCGATTCGAGGCGACCAAGGCATTTTTCCGCCGTCATGCCGGTCACGGCTATTCGTTCACCGATTGCAGCAGCTTCGTCGTGATGCGTGAGCTGCGTTTGGCGCAGGCGCTGACCAGCGATCGGCATTTCGCAGAGGCGGGATGGGAAGTGTTGTTGCCGGTTTCCTGAGTCGCCTCAGGCCTGGTGCGCCACCGCGAACGCCGCAAGCGCTGCGAGCGCCTCGCGGTGGGGCGAAGGTGGCACGGCCTGCAGGGCGAGCGTCGCCTGCTTCGCCTCGCGCCGCGCGAGTCCTTCGGCGTAGTCGAGTCCACCGGTCGCCTCGATGGCCGCGATGATCGCGTCGAGATGCTCGAGCCCGCCGTGTTCGATCGCTGCGCGGATCTGCGCCTGCTGCGCATCGTTGCCCATGCGCAGCGCGTGGATGAGAGGCAACGTCGGCTTGCCTTCGGCAAGGTCATCACCGAGGTTCTTGCCGCGCGCCGAGGGGTCCGAGCGGTAGTCGAGCACGTCGTCGATCAGCTGGTACGCGGTGCCGAGGTGGCGCCCGTAGCGGCGCAGCGCATCCTGCACGTCGCTCGTCGCGTTCGCGAGCACCGCGGCGACCTGCGCACCTGCCTCGAAGAGACGCGCCGTCTTGCGGTAGATCACCTCGTGGTAGCGCTGCTCGGTCGTTTCCGGATCGTGCGCGTTCATCAGCTGCAGCACTTCGCCTTCGGCGATCGCATTGGTCGCGTCGGCCATGATCTCCATGACTTGCTGCGAGCCGATCGCCGCCATCATCTGGAAGGCGCGCGAGTAGACGAAATCGCCCACGAGGACGCTCGCCTGGTTGCCGAAGACCGCGTTCGCGGTGTCGCGTCCACGGCGCTTCGATGAACCGTCGACGACGTCGTCATGCAGCAGCGTGGCCGTGTGGATGAACTCGATGAAGGCGGCCGCTTCGGTGTGGCGGCGGCCGCCGGCGCCGCAGGCGCGCCCGGCGAGCACCACGAGCAGCGGGCGCAGGCGCTTGCCGCCGCCGGCGATGATGTGCTCGGCCACCTGGTCGACGAGCGGGACCGTGCTCGTGAGGCTCGCCCGTACCACATCGTCGACGGCAGTGAGGTCGGCGCGCACCAGGGCGCGGATTTGCTCGAGGGTCATCCGGGTAGCCTATCAGGACCGCGCGGCAGCGCCTTGGCAAGACGCTGTTTTCATTGACGAATCAGCAGTTTGACCGCGCCGGGGCCGCTGAGTACACTACGCGGCCTTTTTGAGGAGCTTTGCGATCATGTACGCGGTCATCGCCACGGGCGGCAAGCAGTATCGGGTGGAGAAGGGCCAGGTGCTGCGCATCGAGAAGCTCGACGCGGAACCGGGCGCCACCGTCACGTTCGACCAGGTGCTGCTCGTGGGCGCCGGCAGCGATGTCAAGGTCGGCTCGCCGCTGCTCGCGGGCGCGAAAGTGACCGGCACCGTCGAACGCCACGGCAAGGGCGACAAGGTGGCGATCGTCAAGTTCCGCCGCCGCAAGCATTACCTGCGGATGAAGAACCACCGGCAGCTCTTCACCGAAGTCAAGGTTACGGAGATCGTCTGAAATGGCACACAAGAAAGCAGGCGGCAGCACCCGCAACGGCCGCGAGTCCCACAGCAAGCGCCTCGGCGTGAAGAAATTCGGCGGTGAGGCCGTGCTCGCCGGCAACATCCTCGTGCGCCAGCGTGGCACCGAATACCACGCCGGCCCGAATGTCGGCATGGGTACCGACCACACGTTGTTTGCGCTGAAGGGCGGCACGGTGCGTTTCGCGGTGAAGGGCGCCGACCAGCGTCGCTATGTGAGCGTCGACGCGGCGTAACACTCCCGGCCACAGGTCCACAACATGAAGCCCCGGCCCAGTGCCGGGGTTTTTATTTCATGAAATTCGTCGACGAAGCGCGCATCAAGGTGCAGGCCGGCAACGGTGGACGCGGCAGCACGAGTTTCCGCCGGGAGAAGTTCGTGCCGTTCGGCGGGCCGGATGGTGGCGATGGCGGCCATGGTGGCAGCGTATATCTGAGTGCCGCGGAAGGTATCAACACGCTCGCGGACTTTCGCATCGAGCGCACCTTCAAGGGCGAGCACGGCGAGCCGGGCAGCAGCAACGGCTGCACCGGGCGCGGCGGTGAGGATCGATATGTGACCGTGCCCGTCGGTACCGTCGTACGCGACAGCGATACGCAGGAGACGCTGGGTGACCTGACGCGCGCGGGCCAGGAACTGCTCGTGGCCCACGGCGGCAAGGGCGGCTGGGGCAATACACGCTTCAAGTCGAGCACCAACCGCACGCCGCGCCAATTCGGGCCGGGCCTGCCCGGCGAGAAGCGCACACTCGAGCTCGAGCTCAAGGTCATCGCGGATGTGGGTCTGCTCGGCCTGCCGAACGCAGGCAAGTCGACGCTCATCCGCGCCGTGTCCGCCGCGCGCCCCAAGGTGGCGGATTATCCGTTCACGACGCTTTATCCGAACCTGGGTGTTGTCTACGTCGGGCAGCATCGCAGCTTCGTGATGGCCGACATTCCCGGGCTCATCGAGGGCGCCGCCGAGGGCGCCGGTCTCGGCATCCGCTTCCTGAAGCATCTGCAGCGTACGAAGGTGCTGCTGCACCTCGTCGATATCGCGCCCGTCGACCCGCAAGCCGATCCGGTGAAGGATGCACGTGCCATCATTGCGGAGTTGAAGAAATTCAGCCCCGATCTCGCGGCAAAGCCACGCTGGCTCGTGCTCAACAAGCGTGATCTGCTTCCGGCCGAAGAGGCAGAGGCCAGGGCGCGCGACATTGCGCGCCGGTTGCGTCACAAGGGACCGAAGTTCCTCGTATCAGGTGTCACGGGCGAGGGTACGAAGGCGCTCTGCGAGGCCGTGATGCAGCACCTCGAGAGCGCAGCCGCCCGGGCCCTCACCCCATCAACTTGATGCGTGCGGCGAGGCGGCTCTTGTGGCGGGCGGCCTTGTTGCGGTGAATCTTGCCCTTCGAGGCAAGCGCATCGACGAGCGAGGCGGCCTCGCGATGCGCAGCGGTCGCCGCGGCCTTGTCACCTTTGCCGATCGCCGCGGTGACAGTGCGCAGTCCTGAACGTGCGCGCGATCGCAGCGCCACGTTGCGGGCGCGGTGTTTTTCGGCCTGGCGAGCGGCTTTTTCGGCGGATTTTGAATTGGCCACGGGGTCTCCGGAGGCAGGTCGACTCGATTTTTGGGGCGCGTAGTGTGCGGAGCGCCTCCCGCCTTGTCAATGCGGCCCCGCGCGCTGGCGGGCCTGTCCGGTATAGTCGGAACCTGTGACTTTTCATCCGTTTACTGCATGAGCCGCGCTCTGCTGAAGAGCACCAGCGTCGTCGGCGTCACGACGCTCATCTCGCGGATCACCGGCCTCGTTCGGGACATGGCGCTGTCGCAGGTCTTCGGCGCCGGGCTCCTGATGGACGCCTTCCTCGTCGCTTACAAGATCCCGAACTTCCTGCGGCGCCTCTTCGCCGAGGGCGCGTTCTCGCAGTCCTTCGTGCCGGTCATTTCCGAATATCGCGTCAAGCGCACGCCCGAAGACGTACGGGCGCTCGTGGGCGGGACTTCCGGAACGCTTGGCGGGGTCCTGCTCGTCGTCACGATCATCGGGGTGATAGGCGCGCCGCTCCTCATCCTGCTGTTCGCACCCGGATTCACCCGGCACGACGACAAGTATGAGCTCGCCGTCGAGATGCTGCGGTGGACTTTCCCGTACCTCTTTTTCGTTTCGCTGACCGCGCTGTTCAGCGGCGTGCTGAACAGCTACGGACGCTTCGCAGTGCCGGCTTTCACGCAGGTCATCATGAACGTGGTGATGATCTTCTTTGCGGTCGTGCTCGCGGCCCATGCGGCCAATCCCGGCGTCGTGCTTGCGATCGGTGTGTTCGTGAGCGGGGTACTGCAGGTGCTGTTCCAGTTGCCTGCGGTCGCGCGGCTCAGGTTGCTCGGCCGGCCACGCTGGCAACCGCGGGCCGAGGGCGTGCGCCGTATCGGACGGTTGATGGTGCCCGGCATCCTTGGCTCCTCGATGGCGCAGGTCAGCCTGCTGCTCGACACGGTCATTGCGTCGTTCCTGGTGTCGGGCAGCATCTCCTGGCTCTATTTTGCCGACCGGTTGATGGAGTTTCCGCTCGGCGTCTTCAGCATCGCGCTCGCCACGGTGATCCTGCCGGGACTCTCGGCGCACCACGCGCAGCAGTCGATGGACCGCTTCGCGGGCACGCTCGACTGGGCGCTGCGCCTCACGGTGTTGCTCGCCACCCCCGCGGCGGTGGGCCTGCTCGTATTCTCGGGGCCCCTCACGGCGACGATTTTCGGCTACGGCCGCTTCGGCTTGCGCGATGTGCAGATGGCTTCCTACGCGCTGATGGCGTATTCGTGGGGTCTGCTGATGTTCAGTCTCGTCAAGGTACTCGCGCCGGGCTATTTCGCGCGCCAGGACACGCGCACGCCGGTGCGGGTCGGCATCATCGCGCTGGCGGTGACCATGACGCTCAATGTCGTCGTGGTGCTGCCGGCCAAGTGGTTCGGCTTCCCGGTTCCGCATGTGCTGCTTGCGACTTCGACCTGCGCCGGCGCCGCCGTGAATGCGTTCCTGCTCTGGCGGGGGTTGCGCCGCTCCGGAATCTACCGGGCCTCCGCCGGCTGGGCGACGTTCCTGTGGCGCGTGCTGGCCGCCAACGCCGCAATGGCGGTGCTGCTCGGGTGGTTCGCCGGCGATCTCGCGGAGTGGACCGCGCTCGGCGCGCTCGATCGCGCGGTGAAATGCGGCCTCGGCATCGCAGCCGGCGCCGCGCTTTATTTCGCGGTACTGCTCGCCACCGGCCTTCGATATGGCCACCTGCGTAACCGCCCAATATAATCATGAGGTTGATCCGCGGACTGCCAGCACACCATGACTCCCGACGCGGAGTCGTCGTGACGCTCGGCGCGTTCGACGGGTTGCACCTCGGGCATCAGGCGCTGATTGCCAGGGCCCGGGAGCGGGCGCGCGAGCGCAACGCGCGCTGCATGATGCTCACATTCGAACCCATGCCGCGTGAGTACCTGCAACCGGACTCACCTCCGGCACGACTGACGAATTTCCGCGAGCGCTGGCGGCTTGCAGCGGCGAGCGGGCTCGATGAACTCTGCGTGCTGCGCTTCGGCGCGCGATTGCGAGGGCTCACGGGCGAGGCGTTCGCGCAGCGTCTTGCGCAGGCTTTCGGCTCCACGGTCATCGTGGTGGGGCACGATTTTCGCTTCGGCCGCGACGGGACCGGTACGGCCGAGGGACTCGCAGCATGTGGGCAGCGGCTCGGCTTTGAGGTCGAGGTGGTCGCGCCGGTGAAGGGCGAGGGCGAGCGCGTGAGCAGCACCGCCGTGCGGGAAAGCCTCGCGACGGGCGATTTCTCGCGTGCGGCGCGCCTGCTCGGCCGGCGCTACACGATGCGCGGGCGCGTGACGCGCGGTGAGCAGCTCGGGCGCACGCTCGGCTTTCCGACGGCGAACCTGCGCCTGAAGCGGCGCCGCGCGCCGCTCGGCGGCATCTTCGCCGTGCGCGTTCACGGTGTGGCGAGTGGGGCATGGCCCGGGGTGGCGAGCCTTGGCACGCGGCCCACGGTGGCAGGCGTCGAGCCTTGGCTCGAGACGTTTCTGTTCGATTTCGCCGCCGATCTCTACGGGCGCGAGATCGAGGTCGAGTTCGTCGCGAAGATCCGCGATGAGGCGCGCTTCGATTCGCTCGATGCGATGGTCGCGCGGATGCACGAAGATGTGAGCGAGGCGCGCCGCCTGCTCGCGGGCTGACACGATTGCAAGGAATTCGAGTGGTCGACTACAAGCACACAATCAATCTTCCGCAGACCGGCTTTTCGATGAAGGCCGATCTCGCGCAGCGCGAGCCGAAGATGCTCGCCGACTGGCCGGCTCGCGATCTCTACGGCAAGGTGCGCGCGGCGTCGAGAGGGCGGCCGCGCTTCGTGCTGCACGACGGACCGCCCTATGCGAACGGTGCGATCCACATCGGTCATGCGGTCAACAAGATCCTGAAGGACATCATCGTCAAGGCGCGTTCGCTCGATGGCTTTGATGCCCCCTATATCCCCGGCTGGGATTGTCACGGCCTGCCGATCGAGCACGCGGTCGAGAAGAAGCATGGCAAGCCGGGGCAGAAGCTCGATGCGAACGCCTTCCGTGCCGCCTGTCGCGCGTTCGCACGCGAGCAGGTGGATCTGCAGCGCGCGGACTTCAAGCGGCTCGGGGTGCTCGGGGATTGGGACAACCCGTATCTGACCATGAACGCGGCGTATGAGGCCGAACAGATCCGCGCCTTCGGCCGCATCGTGCATAACGGGCACCTCTATCGTGGCGCGAAGCCCGTGCACTGGTGTCTCGATTGCCGCTCGGCGCTCGCCGAGGCCGAGGTCGAGTATGAAGAACACACCTCGCCCGCGATCGATGTCGAGTTCCGCGTCGTCGATTTGCGTGACCTCGAGCGGCGCATCGGCCAGCCCGCAGGCGGCCTCGGCGACGTGCCAGTCTCGATCGCGATCTGGACCACCACTCCGTGGACCCTGCCTGCCAACGAAGCGGTTGCCTTGCGCGCTGCCTTTCGTTACGCGCTCGTCGAGGTCGAGACGTCAACCGGTCGCGAGCGGCTGATTCTCGCCAGCGAGTTGTGTGACGCGAGCCTCGCCCGCTACGGCCTGCGCGCGCTCGAGCGTCTCGCCGAGTTCGACGGCGTCGCGCTCGAACGGCTCGAGCTTGCGCATCCCTTCCTCCCGAAGCGCGTGCCGGTGATCCTCGGCGATCACGTCACGCTGGAAGCCGGCACCGGGGCCGTGCACACCGCGCCGGCGCACGGTCAGGAGGACTTCGCCGTGGGCCAGCGCTACGGTCTTCCGGTCGTGAATCCGGTAGGTCCGGACGGACGCTTCCTGCCCGGCACGCCGCTGGTTGGCGGCCAGCGTTGCAACGAGGCGAATGCCGTGATCGTACAGACGATCGCGGAGGCAAAGCGGCTGCTGCAGCACACGCCCTACCAGCACAGTTACCCGCACTGCTGGCGGCACAAGACGCCAGTGATCTTCCGCGCGACGCCGCAGTGGTTCATCAGCATGGAACAACGCAACCTGCGTGCGCACGCATTGCGGGACATCAGGACGGTCAAGTGGACGCCGGCCTGGGGCGAGCAGCGCATCACCGGCATGATCGAGAACCGACCCGACTGGTGCATCTCGCGCCAGCGCACCTGGGGCGTGCCGATCCCGCTCTTCGTGCACAAGGAAACGGGCGCGCTGCATCCGGATACGCTCGCGCTCATCGACAAGGCCGCCGATCGCGTCGCGCAGGGCGGCATCGAGGCGTGGTTTGCGCTCGAGCCGGCGGAGCTGATCGGCGCGGACGCCGCACACTATGACAAGGTCACCGATGTCATGGATGTGTGGGCCGACTCGGGCCTGTCGTTCGAGTGCGTCGGCGCGCAGCGCCCGGAGATCGAGGCGCCCGTCGACCTGTATCTCGAGGGGTCGGACCAGCATCGCGGCTGGTTCCACAGCTCGCTGCTGATGTCGGAAGCCTTGCACGCGCGCGCACCTTACAAGGGCGTGCTCACCCACGGTTTCACCGTGGACGAGAAGGGCCGCAAGATGTCGAAGTCGCTCGGCAACGTGGTCCTGCCGCAGAAGGTAATGGCGACGCTCGGCGCGGATGTGCTGCGCCTGTGGGTGGCTTCGACCGACTACGCGAACGAGATCGGCGTGTCCGACGAGATCCTGAAGCGTACGGCGGATTCCTACCGGCGCATGCGCAACACGGTGCGTTTCCTGCTGGGGAACCTGCACGGATTCGATCCGGCGAGCGATCAGGTGGCGCCTGCCGATCTGGTTGCACTCGACGCCTGGGCGATTGCGCGCACGCGGGAGTTGCAGGCCGAGATCATTGCGGCTTACCGCGACTACGCCTTTCATCTCATCTACCAGAAAGTGCACAACTTCTGCATCGTCGATCTCGGCGGGCTCTATCTCGATGTGCTGAAGGACCGCCTCTACACGACGCCCGCGAAGAGCCATGCGCGCCGCTCCGCACAGACTGCGATGTTTCACATCGTCGAAGCCATGGTGCGCTGGCTCGCGCCGATCCTCTCCTTCACGGCGGAGGAGATCTGGCAGTACCTGCCGGGCCGGCGCGGCGAGTCGGTGCAATGCGAAGTCTGGCATGCGTTGCCCGAAGTGCCCGCAAGCGCCATCGACTGGCCTGCGTTGCTTGCGCTGCGGGCCGCCGTGACGCGCGAGCTCGAAAAACTGCGCGACACGGGTGCGATCGGCGCGCCGCTCGAGGCGCAGGTCGATGTGTGGTGCGCGCCGACCGGGTATCCGCGTCTCGCGGCGCTCGGCGACGAGCTGCGCTTCCTGCTGATCACCTCGGCTGCACGCATCCATGAGGGCGCACCACCACCCGACAGCGTGCCGGTGGCCGAAGGAGTCGCCATCCGCGTTGCGCCGACGAAGGCGACGAAGTGTGTGCGCTGCTGGCACCGGCTCGAAGATGTCGGTCTGCATGCCGGACACCCCGAACTCTGCGGCCGTTGCGTGACCAATGTGACGGGCGCGGGCGAGACGAGGCGCTACGCATGAGCGGCTGGCGCTGGCTGCCCCTGTCGGCATTGATCATCGCGCTCGATCAGGCGAGCAAGGCGTGGATCGAGCGTCACTTCCAGCTCTACGAGAGCGTGACCCTGCTGCCGGTGCTCGATATCACCCGCCTGCACAATCCGGGCGCCGCGTTCAGCTTCCTCGCCGGCGCCGGCGGCTGGCAGCGCTGGTTCTTCACGGGACTCGCGCTCGTCGTCAGCGTCGGCATCATCGTGTGGCTGCGCGGCGTTCATGCGCGTGCCCAGGCCTGGCTCGCCTGCGGTCTCACGCTGATACTCGGCGGGGCACTCGGCAATGTGATCGACCGCATGCGGCACGGTTTCGTCATCGACTTCGTGCATGCGCACTGGAACGATGCCTGGTTTCCCGCCTTCAACGTCGCGGATGCCGCGATTACGGTCGGCGCGGTGTGCATGATCATCGACGCGCTGCTGGAATCGCGACGATGAGGATCCTGCTCGCCAATCCGCGCGGTTTCTGCGCCGGAGTCGACCGGGCGATCGACATCGTCGAGCGCGCCATCGAGCTTTTCGGCGCCCCGATCCATGTGCGGCACGAGGTGGTGCACAATCGTCATGTTGTCGAGCGGCTGCGCGAGCTCGGCGCCGTTTTCGTCGATGAGCTCGACGAAGTACCCGACGGTGCAACCGTGATCTTCTCCGCGCACGGCGTCTCACGCGCGGTCGAGGATGAGGCAGAGCGGCGCCGCCTGACCGTGTTCAACGCGACCTGCCCGCTCGTCACCAAAGTGCACATGGAGGTGGCACGTTTCGCGCGGGAAGCGCGCGAGGTGATCCTGATCGGCCACGAGGGGCACCCGGAGGTGGAGGGCACGATGGGGCGCTTCGACTCCTCATTCGGCGGGCGCATCGTGCTCATCGAGTCCGTCGAGGATGCTGAAAGCGTCGTGGTCCGCGATCCCGCGCGCCTCGCATTCGTCACGCAGACTACGCTGTCGGTCGATGACACCGCGGGAATCGTCGCGGCGCTGCGCCGGCGCTTTCCGGAGCTCGCCAGTCCCCGCAAGGAGGACATCTGCTATGCGACACAGAATCGCCAGGACGCGGTGAAGCAGCTGCTCACCGAGTGCGATGTGCTCATCGTCGTCGGCTCGGTGACGAGTTCCAATTCGAACCGCCTGCGCGAACTCGCGGATCGCGCTGGCGTGCCGGGCTATCTCGTCGATGGTCCGGACGACCTGCAGGCCGAATGGTTCGAGGGGCGGCAGACGGTGGGCGTCACGGCCGGTGCCTCGGCGCCCGAAATTCTCGTGCAGCAGGTGATCGATCGTCTGCGCACCTGGGGCGGGGCGGCACCGGTCGAGTTGCGGGGTAGGGAAGAGCACGTCGTATTCGTCTTACCCAAGGCATTGCGCACAGGCAGGCGGGAAACGTCCGAAGGAGGGTAAGCGCATGAGTGATCGGCCCATCGGGTTACGCATCGCCTGCTTCGTCACCGCCGCTCTCCTGCTGTCGTGCACGCAGGCCTTCGCGAACGAATACCGCCACTATGTCATCGGTGACCCTTCGGCGCCGACACCGGGCGAGGTCAGCGGCGGGTTGCTGCTGATGGGGGGCGGCGATCGCAATTTCGATGCGCTACGCTGGTTCGTGGCGAAGGCCGGCCATGGTCACCTTGTCGTACTGCGCGCGTCGCAGGCCGCCGAAGTCGCTGACGAGTTCTACACCGAAGTGGGTGGCCTCGCCTCGGTGGAGACCTTCGTGTTCGAAGGTCGCGGTGCAGCGACCGATCCGAAGATCCTCGCTGCGCTCGCGAAGGCCGACGGCATCTTCATCGCGGGCGGCGACCAGGCGCGCTACGTGCGTTTCTGGAAGGGCACGCCCGTCGCCGCCGCGCTCGATGCGCATGTGGCTGCCGGCAAGGCGCTCGGCGGCACGAGCGCGGGTCTCGCGATTCTCGGCGAGTATCTGTACGGCGCCATGGATGACGGCAGCATCACCTCGCCCGAGGCGATGGCCGATCCGCTCGGTCCGGCGGTGACCATTGAAGGTGATTTCCTGCATCTCGCGCTGTTGCGCGGCATCGTCACTGACACGCACTTCAAGGAGCGCCATCGTCAAGGGCGACTGCTCGCATTCCTCGCCAAGGCGGAAGTCCTCGAAGGCGAGGCCGATCGTCCGCTCTGGGGCCTTGGCGTCGATGAGAGCGCGGCGCTCGCGGTCGAGCCTGACGGCACGGCGCGCATCTACGCCACCGATCCAGGTGGTGCTGCGTGGCTCTACAAGGGCGGCTTCAGCGAAAAGCAGGATGCAGGCAAGCCGCTGCATCTGCGCCGGGTCACGGCGATCGGCATCGGACACGGATCGGTGCTGCACCTTGCCGAACGTCGGGTGGATCAGCCTGTGTTCCAGCGCGCCTTCACGGTGGTCGACGGGCGCATGTCCGAGGTACCGCTCTGGTCGCTCGCGATCCACGGCGGCGCGGGCGTGATCGAGCGCGGGAAGCTCCCGGCGCAGGCAGAGCAGGCTTATCGCGCCAGCCTCGATGAGGCGCTGCGTGCGGGCGGCACCGTACTCGCGGCGAACGGCAGTGCGCTCGACGCGGTCGAGGCGGTGGTACGGGTTCTCGAAGACAACCCGCTGTTCAATGCGGGGCGCGGAGCGGTGTTCACGGCGGACGGTCGCAATGAACTCGACGCGGCGATCATGGACGGCGCCACGGAGAAGGCCGGCGCCGTCGCTGGCGTCACTCGTACCCGTCACCCCGTGAGCCTCGCTCGCGCGGTCATGGAGAAGTCTCCGCACGTCATGCTGGCGCGCGACGGCGCGGACAGGTTTTCGGTGGAAGCCGGCCTCGAACAGGTCGACCCTGCCTGGTTTCGCACCGAGGAGCGCTGGCAGCAATTGTTGCAATGGCGCGCGAAACGCAAGGCCGCAGCGGCTCTCGACCCGACCCATGCCTACGGCACGGTCGGTGCCGTCGCGATCGACAGCGCGGGCCACCTCGCCGCCGCGACCTCAACCGGCGGCACCACCGGCAAGCGCTGGGGGCGGATCGGCGACTCGCCCATCATCGGTGCAGGCACCTATGCGAAGGATGGCGCCTGCGCCGTATCGGCCACCGGCACCGGTGAGTATTTCATTCGCGAGAGCGCGGCGCGCCAAGTGTGCGATCGCGTGACCTGGCAGGGCTCGGGTATCGTGAAAGCCGCGCATGACACGATCATGGCGGTCGGCGCCATCGGCGGCGATGGCGGCCTCATCGCCATGGGTGCCGATGGTACACCGGCCTTCGCGATCAACGATCTCGGCATGTATCGCGGCAGGATGGCCGCAGGATCACCACCGCGTACGGCGGTGTATGCGGACGAGAGTCTTGCCGACTGATCGCGGCGCTCGCCTACTCCGCCACCGTGGGCACGCAGAGACTCTTGCTGTAGTACCCGGTCGGATCGAAACAGCAGACCCGTCGCTTGCCGGAAGCGAGCATCTCGCAGGCGCCATCGATGCGCTGCTTACGGGTTTTCGCCTGTTTGGCAGACTCGATCCAGTGAATCCAGTCGATACGCGCCAGAGTCGTGGTGCGTTCCCACACCGATCTCGCCGCCGGACAGGCCGCCAGGGCTTTCTGGAGTCCACGCGGCACTCGAGGCTCAGGCTCCCGCTCGACCGGTGAGATCGCCATGGAAACGGTGTCCCCCACATTCACGCCAGCCGCTTCGCGCAGGGCCCTGTCGACCTTGAGCCAATGACCGAGCCGGCCGTCGGGCTCGAGAGTGGCCTGAAGTGCCTGGCCGTCGAGGGTGCCTCGCACCGTCGTCCGACCGCGTCTCGGCAGCTTGTCACTCGCCCTTTTTGGCAGCACGAGAAACGACCACGCATCATCCTTGCCCGAATCTGCCGGTCGAAGCAGCTTTGTCCTGAATCTCGATACCACCATCTTTCTGGCCATCGCGGCGTCAATGCCCCGGTATGGGGCTGATATCCGGGTGAAGATATTCCTGCCGCGCCTTGGCTGAAAAGAGGACATCGGCGGAGTAGTGCGTCAGCATGATGCGGCTGTCGAGCAGGCGCGGATTGCGGCTCATGAAGTCCGCCGCCGACTGGCAGCGGCTACACTCATGCATGAAGTGCGAGACGGCCATGATCCAGGCGCGCGTGATCGTCTCATGGTACTTGCCGTGGCCGACCCCGAGATGATCGAGATAGCCGAGCAGAGTGGCCTTCATGCGCTCGGCGGCCGAATCCACCGACGACTCGCACAGATAGATGTAGGCGAGGCGAACTTGGGCGGCGTGATCGAAGGCTTCGGGCGCAATCCCGTACGCCTCGAGCGATCGCGCGAAAGCCAGATCCTCTGGCGAGGCTGTGTGTCCTTCCGTCATGGGGCTTCCTGCCGCATCTTCGCACGGCCCGCTGCATCGCATTGCCAGGTGCGCTATTCTCACAGCGGGATATTGCACCCACATTGAGACTGGTGTCATGGCTAACCGAACCATGGAACGTATCCTCAGTGAAGCGCTCGAGTTACCCGAGGCCGAGCGGGCTGAACTGGCGCACGGGCTGGTGACGAGTCTGGATGGGCCATTCGATGCTTCCGCCAGTAGCGCTTGGGATGATGAAATCCTGCGCCGCATGAAGGACTTGGAGGCTGGCACCGCCACAACTTTCAATCGGGACGAGTTCAGTCGCCGGATGCGCGAGCGCATGAGCAGGATCTGATGCGAACCGTCCGCGTCCATGACGCGGTCGCTGATGAGGCGATCGAGGCGGCCGCATGGTATGAGCGCGAACAGCCGGGCTTGAGTCGAGAGTTCGAGATGGCAATCAATGCGGCGCTCGAGCGATTTGTTAGCCTGAAGTTCCCGCCGTCCGGCAGCCCGCAGTAGTCAGTAGATCGCTGTTTTCGTGAGACATTTGGCTGGGTCGAGCGGATTTCTTTGACTCAGTGTGTAGTCACTAAATAGTTGATTACGCGCGCGCATTACGCTATAAACAGGCCACGTCGACCCGTGGAGGCGCCGTGCACGTCGTCACCACACGGTGCCAGTACAAAGGCCGTGTATACGCGACGCATCTGCTGCGACGGAGCTTTCGCGAAGACGGCAAGGTCAAGAACGAGACCCTCGGCAATCTCTCGCATCTGCCAGAGTCGTTGGTCGAAGTGATTCGCCGCAGCTTACGCGGCGAGGTCTTCGCCCCGGTCGGGGACAGCTTCCAGATCGAGCACTCCAATGCGCACGGCCATGTGCAGGCGGTACGCATCGCCATGCAGCGTCTTGGCTTTGACACCCTGATCGCCTCGCGCGCCAGCCCCGAGCGTGATCGCGTGTGCGCGATGGTGGCGGCGCGCATTCTATCGCCGCATACCAAGCTCGCCACCACACGCTGGTGGCACACGACGACGTTGGCGCAGGAGTTTGGGGTCGAGCACGCCGATGAGGACGATCTGTATGCGGCGATGGATTGGTTGCTGCAGCGCCAGCCGTCGATCGAACGCAAGCTCGCTGCGCGGCATCTGCGCGAAGGGGGCCTGGCGCTGTACGACCTGAGCTCCAGTTACTTTGAAGGCCAGTGCCGTCCGTTGGCCAGGATCGGCCACAACCGCGATGGCAAGAAGAACAAGCTGCAGGTGAACTACGGCTTGCTCAGCGCGCGCGGCGGCTGCCCGGTGGCGGTCTCGGTGTATGCGGGCAACACCAACGATGCGAAGACGCTGATGCCGCAGATCGCCAAGCTGCGCGAGGACTTTGCCGTGCAGCAGCTCGTGCTCGTGGGCGATCGCGGCATGATCTCGCACAAGGCGATCGGGGCGCTGCAGGAGCTTCCGGGGCTGGCATGGATCACAGCGCTCAAGAGCGGGCAGATCCGCACGCTCATCGAGGGCGGCACGTTGCAGCTGGGGCTGTTCGATGAGCGGCATCTGTTCGAACTCGCCCATCCGGACTATCCCGGGGAGCGGCTCATTGCCTGTCGTAATCCGGAACTCGGTCGGCTGCGCGCACACAAGCGCCAGGCGTTACTGCAGGCCACCGCCGAAGAACTGCAGAAGGTGCGCGCGAGCGTGCACAGCGGTCGGCTCACGGGCGCGGCGAAGATCGGCGTGCGTGTCGGGCGCGTGGTCAACAAGTACAAGGTGCACAAGCACTTCGCACTCACGATCCAAGACCAGCAGTTTGATTTTCAGATCCTCGACGAGCAGGTTGCGGCGGAAGCGGCGCTCGATGGCGTGTACGTCATTCGCACCAGCGTGCCGAAGCAGCAGATGTCCGCTGAGGATACGGTGCGCAACTACAAAGCGCTCTCGGACGTCGAGCGCGCCTTTCGCTCGATGAAGACGGTCGATCTGAAGGTTCGTCCGATCCATCACCACCTCGAGACGCGCGTGCGCGCGCATATCTTCCTGTGCATGCTCGCCTACTACGTCGAGTGGCACATGCGCGAGGCATGGCGCGAATTACTGTTCGCCGATGAGGATCTCGAGGCCAAGACCCGGCGCGATCCGGTCGCCCCCGCACAACGCTCCGAGAAGGCGCTACAAAAAATCACCCGGCGCACGCTCGACAACGGCACCCCGGTGCACAGCTTCCAGACGCTGCTGCAGGAACTGTCCACCCTCGTGCGCAACACCTGCCGCATGCGTCAGGCCGAGAAGCACTCCCCGGTCTTCGCGCTCACGACGGCGCCCAACCCGACTCAGCGGCACGCCTTGCAACGGCTCGAAACGATCCGGATGTAGACAGAAACTCCACAGCGGCAATCGGCAAAACTGCGCCTCTTATCCGGGCAGCAGCCGCGAAATATTGCCGGCGCGGTCGCGGAACTTAAGGTTAGCGGTCATACTCGACCACGCCAATAGCCTGGCTTTTGGCGCCGATGCGAAACCGCAATGATGCGCAAGACATCTCCATCTACGCGATAAATGAATGCAAACGGAAAACGGCGCATCGGGAACCTTCGGTGACGCCCATCGAGGGCTTCCCCAATGCTCGACGTGTCGCAGAGCAACTCGGCCAAACGCTGCGCTTCTGCAAGGAGTTCGGCACCAAGCCCCGCGCCGCGAAGTTCTCCGAGGGTCACTGCCGCTGCGAGCTCCTGCTCCGCTGCGGAGTGAAACTCGGACCTCATTTCTTAATTTGCTCTCGGAGGCGGGCAAAGACCTGTTCAGAAGGAGTGGTCTTGGCCGTGCCGGAATCTATTTCGTCAGAACGGCGGCGCACTTCGTCCAGCCATGCGGCCTCAACATCTGGGTACGCAGGGCCGTCGAGCTCTTCCCAAAGCACGCGCAGCAATGTCTCTTTCTCAGCCGTGCTGAGGGAACGCACCTCGTCCTCAATTATGGCAAGCGGGCGGGCCATGCCTTGGACGGTATCAGCGACGGCATGTGGAAGCAACACACCTAAATCGTGACCGCTAACGTCCCGGTTCAGCGACCGGGCACTGACAATTGGATGCTGGCGCGTGCACCGCCAGCACCGTCTTGCGCAGTACCACACGACCTCGCTCATCCACCCCGTGTACCTGAAAACCCCAAAAAGCCTTCCCAGGTCGGGATGAAAGTAAGCGTCCCACTGAGTACGGCGTAGCCGGCCGGTGATCGCGGTGGCTACGATGCGCGCCCATGGACACGACGACAACGAGCGGGCTGGGACAGCCAGCAACGAACGGGGGCCGCACTCGCGGTGCGGTCAGCGAGACCGAGCAAGCGCAGTGGCTGGCGCGATTTGCGGCCAGTGGCCAGAGCGTTCGGGCCTTTTGCGCCGAGCACGGCCTGGTGCCGACGACGCTGACGTGGTGGCGGCGTCGGCGTCGCGAGCGGGCGCGCGGTGAAGGTAACGAGGGCGCGTTGATCGAGGTGACGCCGGCGCGCGCGATCTCGACGCACGCGGTTGCAACGAAGTCATCGCTGTCGTCGACGGCGGCGGTCATTGTCTTGCCGCTGGGACGGCGGGTGGAGATTGCGGCGGGGAGCGATCCGGGGTGGGTGGCGGCGCTGCTGCGGGCGCTCGGGTAATCGACGGTTCGACGGCGTCGATGTTTGCGCTCAGTGCGACGACGCGTGTGTACCTGAGGAGCGGCGCGACCGATCTGCGGTTGTCGTTCGAGGGGCTGCACGCGCTGGTGGTCGGGGTGCTGCAGGCCGATGCACTGTCGGGTCATTTGTTCTGCTTCTGCAATCGGACGAAGAACCGCATCAAGGTGCTGTACTGGGACGGTTCGGGGCTGTGGGTGTGCGCGAAGCGGCTCGAGGGCGGGACGTTTGCGTGGCCCGCGGACGCGGCGGGCGCGACCGAGATCGACCAGGCACAGCTGCGATTGCTGCTCGAGGGTTTTGAGCTCAGGAGCCGACGCGGCTGGTATCGTCGCTGAGCGCGCTGCGAAAATCTTTTGCGCGCGTGGCAACTTTTGCCCGTGCGCTACATCATAGTGGCTGCCCGCATGCAAGCCACTGCGCATCATCATCGTCCACTGAGAATCGCGCCTCGCGAACTGCCACAGGACGTCGGCGCGCTGCACGGACTGGTGCGCGAGCTCGAGTCCGCGTTGCACTTCGAGCAGCTGGCACGCGAGCGTGCGGAGTCGAAGCTGCGCGATCTGTTGCGACGGCTGTTCGGCCCCTCGAGCGAGAAGCTCGATCCCAATCAGTATCGGCTCGCACTCGAGCAGGTGGAAGCCGATCAGGCGCTCGCCGCCGAGGGGCCGCCACCCGTTCCCGCACCGCCCGCTGCCGTAACGACGCGTAAGCGCCCTGGCGGCGGTCGACGGCCGGCGCCGGATCACCTGCCGATCGAGCGCATCGAGATCGATCTGCCGCAGGAGCAGAAGGCGGGGCTCATCCGCATCCGCGAAGAGATCACCGAGGAGCTCGACTACGAGCCGAGCCGCTTCATCCGCCGTCACTTCGTGCGCCCCGTCTACGCGCACCCCGGGAAAGCACACGCACCGGTGGTGGCGCCGCTGCCGGTGCGGGTGCTGCCGCAGGCGGCGGTCGGTCCGGGGTTGCTCGCCCACGTACTGGTGAGCAAGTACCTCGATCACCTGCCGCTGCACCGACAGGAGAAGATCGCCGCGCGGGTCGGCGTCGAGCTGCCGCGGCAGAAGCTCTGCCGCTGGGTGGAAGGAACCGCGCACCTGTTACGCACGGTGCACGAGCAGCTCGCCACGCGCATCCTCGAGAGCGGCTACGTGCAGGTCGATGAAACCCCGATCCGCGTTCTCGACCCGGATCGCGGTGGGCACGCGGCGCAGGCGTACCTGTGGCCGTACCTGGCACCGACCGCGAAGGCGATCGTCTTCGACTTCAACCTCTCGCGCGGCCGCGACAGCCCGGAGAAGTTCTTCCCCGACGGCTGGGGCGGGGTGCTGCAGAGCGACGGTTACGAGCTCTACGCGAGCTTCGCACGCCGTCGGCCGAGCATCGTGCACGCTGGATGCATGGCGCATCTGCGGCGCCACCTCGTCGAGGCACTCGACGGCGGCGGCGAGCACGTGGCCGTGCTGCTCGCCGACATCGGCGCGCTCTACGGTATCGAGAAGCAAGCCCGCGAACGTGCGCTCGACGCGGACGCTCGCGCGGCCCTGCGCGAGGCGCACGCCCAGCCGATCCTCGCGCGCCTCGAGCGGCGGTTCGAACAGGTGCGCTGCGCGGTGCTGCCGCAGAGCGCACTCGGCAAGGCGGCCGCTTACGCGCTCAACCACTGGCCGCCGCTCTGCCGCTACGCGCAGCCCGGCTTCGGCCACGTGCTGATCGACAACAACAGTATCGAGCGCAGCATCCGCCCGACCAAACTCGGTACGAAGAACTGGATCTTCATCGGACACCCGGACGCCGGCTGGCGATCCGCGGTGATCTACTCGGTCATCGGGACCTGTCAGCTGCTCGGCGTGAACCCGCAACGCTACCTCGCCTGGGTGCTGCCAAAGCTCGCCGCCGCGACCACCCGCACGGCTATCAACCTGCTACCTCACGACTTCGCCGCGCTTGCGGTGCCGCGCTGACGCGCGCCGCGTCGCGTACTGCAGCATCGTTCCAAATCCATCGACCTGCGGCCGACGTCACGACGTCAACCCGTGGACGCTGTGACGTTTACGATCGCGCGTGAGCGTGCGCGAGGCGCAGTCAGATCAGAAGAGCGTGGTTCCTCGATCGTTTACTGTCGATCTCCTCAAGCCGTGTACGGGAACGACTCCCGCACGCGCCTGATACATCGAGATCAACTCTTCTCAAAGCTGGAGACTATCGACTCGGACTACACACGCATCGCGCACACCAGCACCATCTCTTCGCCACCGCGAAGCGGTTTAGTTCAACGAAAAGCCGTTTATCCGTTGTGCTCGTGCACGGCGGATAAACGGTGTTGAACTGAACCGCCGGTGATGCTGTTGAAGATTATGGAGAATGAATGGAACCGACTGCGAGGTGTCGGCGAGCGGCACGGCGGAGCGCGGTGTGAAGTGGCGGCGGTGCGACACATGATGGTGTTCGACCCATGAAAATGAGTTGCCACGGAGGATGGCACAGTGCCGGATCGGGCTCAATTGAGCGGTAATGACCGCAGTGGCTCGTGACCGGCGCGCGTTGCGGCGATCTGGAGAAGCGATTGGATGAGCGCGGTCGCTTCATGATGAAGCCGGTGGGCCGGTGGCGCGCAGATCTGGCAGGCGCATGGGCCGCGGCAACTGCTGAACGATGATCAGACGGCCGTTCGGGCAGCACCGGCAGCGGCGGACATCGCGCCCTGCCAGACGGATCAGGAAGGTCTCGGCCGACTCGGCTTGGGCTGGTGCAGTTGACGGCACATGGAGCGCGGCGCGACACGCCGCGAGCTGCGTGGCCTTGCTGCGGTTGGCGGTGAGGCCGTAGTGACGAATGCGCTTGAAGCCTGCGGGTAGCACGTGCAACAGGAAGCGGCGCAGGAACTCCTGCGCTGGCAGCCGCATCACTCTTCTGGCATTGCCATGCGTACGATCGCGAAAGCGCAGGCGGACCTCGTCTGCGTTCACACTGAGCAGCCGATCGTTGCTGAGGGCGACCCGATGGGTGTAACGGGCCAGATACTCGAGCACTTGCTCGGGACCGGACAGCGGCGGCTTCAGATAGACGACCCATGGCATCTGACGCAGTTGCCGGAGCAGGAGGGTCCACGCGGTGGTGTCGGTGAGCGCCTCAGGCACCTGCAGCTCTGCGCGCTGGCGCAGCGCCGCCAAGGCATCGAGATACTTGCCGCGAAACACCCGCGAGAGCGCCTGCACCGGGAAGAGAAACCCGGACTTGGCGGGTTGCCAGAGGCCATCGCTTGCCAATGCTCCACCGCTGAGCAAGCCCTGCACATGCGGATGATGCAGTTTAGTTCAACTATTACTTATACAGACATATCGTCGCATAACTGCCGACAGACCCACCTCACGCACCTTCCCCACCGCGCCCACTGCCGCGCGGCAGCAAGCATCAATCTGCCCCCGGCCTCTCCCAATAGGTGCGCACGATGACGCCGGGCTGGACGCACTTGCGCAGCACTTCAACGCCCACCACACAGATGGCCCGGCGCCCGAGTTCGTCCAGATCACCGTTGCTGCCACCCTGGCCCGAGCCCCCTCCGCCGCCACCTCCGCCGCCACCGCCCGAGCCGGCAACCGTTTCGTAGGCGAAGCTCACTTCACCG
>CAUJHX010000189.1 GCA_963204795.1 Pseudomonadota bacterium
GCCGGCTACATGGCCGAGCACGGCATCGAGCGCTTCTACCGGGACGTGCGGCTCTTCCGGATCTTCGAGGGCACGACCCAGATCCAGCAGCTCGTCATCGCGCGCAACATGATGAAGGGCATCACCTGAGGAGCGGGAACAGTGGTTGATTCTGCAATGGTCGCAGGCAAGGTTGCCGTGGTCACTGGCGCCGGCGGCGGCATCGGTCGGGAGATCGCGCTGCTGATGGCCCGCCACGGGGCGAAGGTGGTGGTCAACGACATCGGCGCCTCACTGTCCGGGGATGGCCGCAGCGCCGGCCCCGCGGAGCAGGTGGTGGGCGAAATCCGGGCGCTCGGCGGCGAAGCGGTCGCAAGTACCGACAGCGTCGCCGACCCGGCCTCCGCCGAGCGCATCGTCGGCAGCGCACTCGCCGCCTTCGGCCGCATCGATTGCATCGTGAACAATGCCGGCATCCTGCGCGACCGCATCTTCCACAAGATGAGCGTGGATGACTGGGATTCGGTGTTGAAGGTCCATCTCCACGGAGCCTTCTTCGTCAGCCGGGCCGCAGCGCCACACTTCAAGGAACAGGGCTCCGGCAGCATGATCCACATGACCTCTACCTCGGCGCTGATCGGCAACTTCGGCCAGGCCAACTATTCGGCGGCCAAGCTCGGCATCACCGCGCTCTCCAAGTCGATCGCGCTCGATATGCAGAAGTTCGGCGTCCGCTCGAACTGCATCGCGCCCTTCGCGTGGAGCCGCATGACCAGCAACATTCCCGCGGAGACGCCCGCCGAGCAGGCACGCGTCGAACGCCTGAAGCAGATGACGGCCGCGAAGATCGCGCCGCTCGCGGTATTCCTCGCGAGCGACGCGGCGGGCAGCGTGAATGGCCAGGTCTTCACCGTGCGCAGCAACGAGATCTTCCTGATGAGTCAGCCGCGACCGGTGCGTTCGGTGCACCGCGCCGAGGGCTGGACTCCCGAGAGCATCGCGCAGCATGCGATGCCGGCGCTGCAGGCGTCCTTCTTCGCTCTGGAACGTTCGGGTGACGTGTTCTGCTGGGATCCGGTCTGACGATGAAATTCTGGCAGTCGCTGGCGTTCTGCGAACTCGAACAGGCGGCGGAGCTCGCGAAGCTCGCGGAGGAGCTGGGCTTCCACGGCGTCTCGTTCGGTGACCATCTGGTCACGACAAAGACCCAGGTCGACCAGTACTTCTACACGGACAGCGGCCAGATCTTCTGGCACCCGGAAACACACTGGCCCGACCCCTGGGTGATCTGCGCGGCACTGGCCCGCGAAACGAAGCATCTCCGCTTCCTGACCACGGTCTACGTGCTGCCGATGCGCGAGAGCTTCAACGCGGCGAAAGCGATTTCCACGGCAGCCTATCTCTCGGACAACCGCATCATCCTGGGCGTCGGGGTCGGCTGGCAGAAGACGGAATTCGAACTGACGGGCCATGACTTCCGCACGCGGGGCCGGCGTGTCGATGAGCAACTCGAAGTGATGCGCAAACTCATGAGCGGCGAGATGGTCGAGTTCCACGGCCGTTTCCACGATTTTCCGCCGTTGCAGATGTCCCCCGGCACCACCCGGCCGGTGCCGATTTTCATCGGTGGCGACAGCGATGCCGCGTTTCGGCGGGCAGCCCGGCACGATGGCTGGCTCGGCTTGCGCCATGCGGAAGACGAACTGCCGCCGCTGCTGGCGAAAGTCAGACAGGCCCGTGAAGCGGCCGGTACGCTCGACCGGCCGTTCGATGTCTGGGCTACAGTCAGGGACCCGCAGCCCGGCACGTTCGAGCGGATCGAAGCCATGGGGGTCACGATGACGAATGGCACGCACTTCCTCGTCGATGGCAAGGCACGGCCCTCGAGCCTCGATTTCAAGAAGCGCCGCATGGAGGAGTTTGCACGGCTTCACATCCGCGCGAGCAGCAGCGCATGACACTCGATTATCAACGCCTCAAGTCCTGGCCCTTCGGTGTCATCGAGCACACCTACACCGGGAAGGACACGATTCTCTACGCGCTCGGAATCGGGCTCGGCATGGATCCGCTGGATGAGCGGCAGCTCCGCTTCGTCTACGAGCAGGAGCTGCTGGCCTTGCCGACGCAGGCGGTGGTGCTCGGATTCCCGGGGTTCTGGGCAAAACACCCCGATTCCACCCTCGACTGGGTGCGGCTCGTGCTGGGCGCCCACAGCCTGCGCATTCATCGGCCGCTGCAACCACGGGGAACGGTGATCGCCCACAACGCGGTGACACGAGTGATCGACAAGGGGGCAGGCAAAGGCGCCCTGGTCGTCACGGAGCGCCGCTTGCTGGATAAGGGTTCCGGAGAACTGCTGGCGACGATCGAACAGCTTTCATTCTGCCGTGGCGACGGTGGTTACAGCGCGCCCAGTACCGCCTTTCCGGCGGGCCAGCCGAGCGATCCGCCGCTGCCTGATCCGCCCCTCGTGCCCGACAGCGCCCCGGAGCTGACCTGCGATCTCGCCACGCGACCGGAGAGCGCCCTCATCTATCGGCTGTCAGCCGATCTCAATCCGCTGCATGCTGATCCGCGGATCGCGGCCGCGGCAGGCTTCCCTCGGCCCGTCCTGCACGGACTCGCCACCTATGGTGTTGCCTGCCATGCGATTCTGCGCAGTTGCTGCGACTATCGGCCCGAGCGCCTGAGGGCACTCACCGCGCGATTTTCCGCACCCGTCTTTCCGGGCGAGACCATCCGCACGGAAATCTGGCCTCGCAGGAACCATGCACTCTTTCGCGCGCGCGTCGTGGAACGTGATGTCGTGGTGCTCGGCAACGGTCGCGCGGACTTCGTCTGACCCTCATGCCCGATCCAGCGAATGGCCTGCGCTCCCTGCTCCACCCCCGCTCGGTGGCAGTCGTCGGCGCTTCCGACAACCCGGACAAGGTGGGTGGCCGGCCCTTGCGTCACCTGATTGCACACGGCTTTGCGGGCCGGCTCTACCCCGTCACCCAGCGCGGTGCGCCGGTACAGGGGCTCGAGTCCCGCACGAGCCTCGCTGAACTGCCGGAAGTGCCCGATGTCGCCATTCTCTGCGTCCCCGCCGAGCGTGCCGATATCGAGATCGCCAGCTGCGCGCGGCTCGGTGTGCCGAACGTGCTGCTGTTCTCCTCCGGCTTCGCCGAGGTCAGCGTCGCCGGCCGCGCAGCCCAGGAGTCGCTCGCCGCGAGCTGTCGTGCGGCGGGCATTCGCCTGCTCGGTCCCAACACGCTCGGAATCGCCAACTTCAGCAACGGTGCCGTGCTGTCGTTCGCGTCCGCCTATCTCGATTGCCCGCACCGGGATGGACCCGTTGCCGTCGTATCGCAGAGCGGAGGTTTCGGTGCCGCGGCATACACGCTGCTGCGGAACAATGACGTCGGCGTGCGCTACGTGTGCACGACGGGCAACCAGGCCGATCTCGACGTTGCGGATTTCGTGGCGGAACTGTCCTGCGACCAATCACTCCGGGTGATGCTCATCTACCAGGAAGAGGTCCGGCAGGCGGCAGCGATGCGTGCGGCGCTCGAGCGGGCACGCCGTCGCGGCATTGCGGTGATCGCCGTTCCCGGTGGCCTTTCTCCCGCCGGTGCCCGCTCGGCGCAGCTGCATACGGGTTCCACTGGCTTCGACCAGCTGGATGGCGGGCAACTGCTCGCGCTCTACCGTGAAGCGGGGTGCCGCATCGCCTGGAGCCTGCCCGAGTTGTGCGAGAGCGTGCCTCTCTACCTCGGTCCGCACGGCGGCCGCGCCGGCGACGGCGGTGGGCTCGCGCTGATCAGCAACTCCGGCGCATCCTGTGTCATGGCAGCGGACGCAGCCGCCGAACTGCAACTGCCGATCGCAGAGCTCGCGCCGGCAACCCGCGCAGCGCTCGATGTCGTGCTGCCCGACTTCTCGCTCAACCGCAATCCCATCGATCTGACGGCGATGCTGCTCGCCGACCCGGGCCTGCTCGGCCGGGTCATGCACATCACGCTGGCCGATGCGGCCGTGTCGGCGGCAACCCTGGGGCTCGTCGCGATCGGAGGGCCCAGTTACGATCTGCCACGCTTCGTGCGCGAGACCGCCGAGGCGGTGCGCGTCAGCGGCAAGCCGTGTGCCGTCCACGCCCCGGACCCGCGGGTGCGCCTCGCCTTCTCCGAAGCCGGCCTGCCCGTTTTTGCCTCGGAGCGCGCGGCACTCGTCGCGCTGCGCGACTGGCGGGGCCACCTCGCTGCCATCGCCCCGCCGGCCCGGGGAGACGATGTCCATTCCTGACGGCACCCGTTCATGATGAGTGACCCCGCGACTGCCCACCTCGATCTCGCCGCGCACCTGCGTCCCGGCGACACGGTCGTGTGGGGCCAGGCCGGCGCCGAACCCTTGCCGCTGATCGAAACGCTGCTCGCGCAGCGTCATCGCGTAGGCGGGCGTTTCAGCGTATTCCTCGGCATTCCGTCGGGCAGTGCGCCGATCCGCCCCGATCACGCCGATTGCATCGACTTCCTCGGTTACTGCGGCACCGGCACGAACCGGGCGCTGGTCACTGCCGGGGGGCTCGACATCCTGCCCAGCCACTACTCGCAGTTCCCCGATCTGCTCTCGCACGGGCCGCTGCGGGCCGATGTGCTGCTGCTGCAGGTGGCACCACCGGACGAACAGGGCCGCTTCAGCCTCGGCCTCGCCCATGAGTACCTCGTACCGCTGCTCGAGACAGCGCGCTCCGTGATCGTCGAAGTGAACCGGCAGGCGCCGTGGACGTACGGCGAGCGCTTTCCCGTCGAGGATGACTTCGACGCCGTCCTGCACACCGACCGTCCGATACCTGAACTCAGACAACCTGTACCCGGACCGGTGGAGCGGGCCATTGCGCAGCACGTGAGCGGGCTCGTGCAGGATGGTGCGACGCTGCAGGCGGGTCTCGGCGCGATCCCGGAGGCGATCCTCGATCATCTGGCCGATCATCGTGACCTGGGCGTGCATTCGGGTGCCATTGGCGACGCCGTAGCCCGGCTCACCGCCCGCGGTGCCATCACGAACGCACGCAAGTCCCGCGACCGCGGCATCACGGTGACAGGCCTGGCGCTCGGCGGCCGCCCGGTGCATGCACTCGTTCACCGCAATCCGGCCGTGCAGTTCCGCTCGACCCGCTACACGCACGATGCCGGCGTGCTGGCGGACATCGCGCATTTCGTCGCGCTCAACTCCGCGGTCGAGGTCGATCTCACCGGACAGGTCAACGCGGAGCAAGCCGCCGGCAGCTACGTCGGCGCAGTGGGCGGCGCCACCGACTTCCTGCGGGGTGCTGCGCGCTCCCGGGGTGGCTTGCCGATCGTGGCGCTGCCTTCCATGGCGGGCAGGCACAGCCGCATCGTCGCGCGCCTGAGCGGACCGGTCAGTACCTCCAGGGCCGACGCCGGACTCATCGTCACCGAGCACGGCGTGGCGGATCTGCGCGGCCTGCCTCTTTCGCAACGTATCCGGCGCATGATCGACATCGCCGCACCCGGATTCCGGGCAACTTTGGAAAAGGAGGCGAACACATGAGACGAGCAGCCATCGTGTGCCCGGTGCGCACCGGCGTCGGGACTTTCGGCGGGAGCTTGCGGTCTGTGCCCGTCGAGGAACTCGCCGCGACGGTCATCCGCGCGCTGCTCGATCGCACCGGACTCGATCCCGGCCGCATCGAGGACGTCGTGATGGCACAGTCTTATGCCAACGGCGAGACCCCCTGCGTCGGTCGCTGGGCGGCGCTGCAGGCCGGACTGCCCGTTGAAGTACCCGGCATGCAGCTCGACCGGCGCTGCGGGGGCGGCCTGCAGGCCGTCATCACGGCGTCGATGATGGTGCAGACGGGCGCTGCCGATGTCGTGCTGGCCGGCGGCGTCGAGAGCATGAGCAACATCGAGTACTACACGACCGACATGCGCTGGGGTGCGCGTTCCGGTTCGGTGAAGCTGCATGATCGCCTGGAGCGTGGGCGCGAACGCTCGCAGCCCGTGGAACGCTTTGGCCACATTTCGGGAATGATCGAGACTGCCGAGAATCTCGCGCGCCTGCACCACATCAGCCGGGACGCCGCCGATGACTGGGCCGTCCGCAGCCATCAACGCGCGCGCGACGCCTGGACCGCCGGGCGATTCGATGCCGAAGTCGTGCCGGTGGCAGTACCGCAGAAGAAGGGCGCAGCGCTCATTTTTGCGAAAGATGAGGGCATACGCCCCGACGTGAGTCGCGAGAGTCTCGCCGCCCTGCGCCCACTGATGAAAGACGGCACCGTCACCGCGGGCAATGCGAGCCAGCAGAACGATGCCGCTGCCGCGTGCCTCGTGGTGGCCGAAGAGAAGCTCGCGGAACTGCGTCTCGAGCCCAAGGGTTTCCTGGTCGACTGGGCCGCGTCCGGCTGCGAGCCGGCCACCATGGGTTACGGGCCCGTGCCTGCCGTGGCGAAGCTCTTTCGCCGGACGGGGCTGTCATTCGACGACATGGACCTCGTGGAGTTGAACGAGGCTTTCGCCTGCCAGGTCCTCGCCGTGCTCAAGGGTTGGGACTGGAACGATGCGGACCGGATCAACGTCAACGGTTCAGGCATCTCGCTCGGTCACCCGATCGGTGCCACCGGCGTACGCATCCTCGTCACGCTCCTGCACGAACTCGAGCGGCGCGGCGGCCGCTATGGCCTCGAGACCCTGTGCATCGGCGGCGGCCAGGGCCTTGCCGCCATCTTCGAGAGGGCGGCTGGACGCAAGGCGTAGTACGCCGCCTCACATGTACATGATCACCATGTCATTGATGGCGCTCGGCCGGTCGTCCTGTCCGACGACGTGCACATTGATCTCCATCGTCAGCTTGACACCGCTCTTGACGGGCTCGACGGCCTTCACGCGCGAGCGCGCGTGGATGCGGCAACCCGACGGCACCGGTGTCGGAAAGCGCACGCGATCCGACCCGTAGTTCACCATGTTGTTGAACCCGGTGATTTCCCAGGTGAGCGGGATCCTGAGGCGCCCGACCAGCGCCTGCACCAGCATCCCGTGGGCGATCGTGGTACCGAACGGGCTCTCCCGGCGGCAGCGCTCGGGATCCGTATGGATCCAGTAGTCGTCGCCTGACAGCGCCGCAAACCCGTTGATCAGGTCCTGCGTGACCTCCAGTTCCGCAGACCACGCCGAGAAGGTGTCGGACACGAGCGCGCGGATCGCATCGAT
>CAUJHX010000190.1 GCA_963204795.1 Pseudomonadota bacterium
GACTTCACGAGCGCCTTCCCCTTCAAGGGCAACATGGATCTTGCCGCGCTCGCTCAATTGCTCGAGCGCCGTGCCGCCGACGTGCCCTGCGTGATGATCACGCTCACCAACAATGCGGGCGGCGGACAGCCGGTATCGCTCGAGAACCTGCGCGCGGTGCGTGCGCTCGCTCAGCGCCACGGCAAGCCACTGATCATCGACGGATGCCGCTTCGCCGAGAACGCCTGGTTCGTGAAGCAGCGGGAGACCGGACAACAGGCGCGCAGCGTGCGCGAGATCGTGCACGAGACCTTCTCGCTCGCCGACGGCATGACGATGAGCGCGAAGAAGGACGGCCTTGCGAACATAGGCGGCTGGCTTGCGCTCAACGACGACGACCTTGCGCTCGCGGCCCGCAACCGGCTCATCCTGACAGAAGGCTTTCCCACCTACGGTGGCCTCGCGGGCCGCGATCTCGAGGCGATCGCCGCAGGGCTCGATGAGGTCGTCGATGAGGAATACCTGCGCTATCGCGTGCGCTGCAACGAATACATCGGCGAGCGTCTGCTGTCATTCGGCGTGCCGATCGTGCAGCCGGTCGGCGGTCACGCGGTGTTCGTCGACGCGCGCACCTTCCTTGCCCACATCCCGCCACTTGCCTACCCGGGCCAGGCCCTCGCAGTGGCGCTCTATGAAGTGGGCGGCGTGCGCAGCTGCGAGATCGGCACCGTGATGTTCGGCCGCCAGCCCGATGGGCGGGAGCTGCCCGCGCGCTTCGATCTGGTACGGCTCGCGATACCGCGGCGCGTGTACACGCAGAGTCATGCCGACTATCTCGTGGAAGTGTTCGGGGAGATCGCGGGAGAGAAGGCGCGGCTTGCCGGCTACCGCATCGTGCAGGAGCCGAAGCTGATGCGGCATTTCACGGCGCAGTTCGCGCGACTCTAAAGCGCGTTCGCCCGGATGAAGCCGTAACGGGTGAATACGGCCTGACCGGCCGGGCTCACGAGAAAGTCGAGAAATGCCCCACCTGCCGGTCGGCCGCCCACTGGCACCGCCGCGGGGTACCTGATTGGCGCATGCGTGGACTGCGGGAACACGCCGACCACCTTCACCCGTTTCTCGATGAGCGCATCGGTTGCATAGACGATGCCGAGGGGGGCCTCCCCGCGCGCGACGAACGCGAGCGCCGCGCGCACGTTGTCGGCGTTCGCGAGGCGCGCGGCGACACTGTCCCACACGCCGAGCTGCGTGAGCGCCGCCTGCGCGTAGCGCCCGGCCGGCACGGTATCCGGATCGGCCACCGCAAGACGGCCATCTGCAAGCGCAGCGCGCAACGCAAATCCCGGTTTGATCGTGAGTGCCACCCTGCTATCCGCGGGTGCGATGAGAACGAGCGCATTGCCTGCGACATCCCGCCGACTTGCGGGTTCGATCAGCCTGCGCGCACCGAGGTAGTTCATCCACTCCTCATCCGCCGACACGAAGGCATCGACACGTGCGCCGGCCTCGATCTGGCGCGCGAGCGCAGAGCTCGCCGCAAACGACAGCGTGACGGTCGTGCCGGTCGCCTTCGTGAAGTCGGCGGCCAGCTCCTCGAGGACATTGGTCATCGATGCGGCCGCAAAAACCGTGATCGCGCTGCCGCCTTCTGCGGGTGCGGCTGCCGCGCCGAGTGGAGCCACGGCGAGCAGGCCGAGTGCGAGGAGTGCGCGCCTGCAAGAGCGCATGCTACCGGGGCTGATATGAGCCGGTCTCGGCACGAAAACCGATGGCCAGGCGGTTCCAGCCATTGATCGCCACGATGGCGAGACTCAGGTTCACCAGTTCCTGCTCGCTGAAATGGCGCCGGGCGTCTTCGTAGACCGCATCGGGAACCTGGCTCTCTGCAACCAGCGTCAGCGCTTCGGTCCAGGCGAGAGCCGCCCGCTCCCGGGCACTGTAGAACGGCGCTTCGCGCCAGGCGTTGAGCAGATAGAGTCGCTGCTCGGTCTCGCCCGCGGCGCGCGCGTCCTTCGAGTGCATGTCGAGGCAATGGGCACAACCGTTGATCTGCGACGCGCGCATCTTGACGAGCTCGAGCAGTGAGGCCTCGAGCCCGCAGCCGTGCACATGCTTCTCGAGGCCGAGCATGGCCTGGAAGGCTCCGGGTGCGGCCTTCTGGTAATCGATTCTTGCAGACATGGCGCGGCTCCCCTCACTTGCGCCAATAGCCATTCGCAGCGGCAATGGTCTGGAAATTGATTGCGATGACTTGCGAGGCGGCGGTCAGGGAGTCGGCCGAGTTTGCATACTCGGACCGCAGGCTCTTGAGCACGCTCACGTCGGGTTGCGTGTACTTCACGCCACGCCGGCTGAGCGTGATGGCGAGTTCGAACCCTTCCTGCGGTGTCCTGGTAATGAGCGTGGTGAGCCATGTATCAGTCATGATTGATCTCCTCGTGCGGGAATTGCCAGCGGGGCATGTGCCGATCGGCTGCACGCTGGCAGAATCCCGATCTTAGCGCACGACGCCGCACCGGCGTGAGCCGACTCGCTGTCTTCCCATGTTGCGCCATCGCAATGCACGGGGCAGTGGCGGCTACGCCGTGTGCGGCAGCGAGCTGCTATCGCTTCGCGCGAGCCTTCGATTCCGCCCGCGCAATCGCGGCATTCACCTGGGGCATCGCCTCATCTGCGGTGCGCAGGGCGCACTGCGGGTCCGCATCGGACAAGGGATACATCTTGTCCAGATCGCGGCAGGTGAGCCTTGCTGCATCGGAGACGCGGTTCTTCAGTGTGGCAGCGCCGCTGCTGGTGGCGAGATCGAGATCGGAGTAGCGGACGTGCGCGCGCAATGACATCTGCTCGATCGGTGCGCCGATATCGGAGCGCCCGACGACTTTCGTGGTGGCGCGAGCCGCTTCGACGATGACGTTCAGCGGCGCACCGTTCTCCGCGGCGAGCGCGGCAGCCGAAGCAGAAAGGCCGAGCGCGAACAGGGTTGCCGACACCGCAACAAGCGCGCTCGGCCTGCGGCGGGACGTGGACTTTACGATCATGATCATTCTCCAGTGATTGGGGTGACGAACCAGCTCGTCGGCAACACACTAGCGGATCGAGTCTTGCGCGAAACTGGCGCGCTGCTGAAGATTGCTTCACGCTTTTGCACGGGCGGAACTCTGCCGCCGGGATCGCGTCTAAGCGTGTGGAAATGCGTGACTTCGCAACGACACCGTTTTCACGAGCGCCCACACCTCGCCGCCGGGCCGCAGCTGCAAGGCGGCAGCCGCGTCACGGGTGACATGCGCGACGATCCGCGCGCCGTCGAGATCGAGCAGCGTGCGGCAGGCTTCATCACCCTGGGATTCGATCGAGACAATGTGACCTCGCAGCGCATTGCGCACGCTCAGACCCACGGGCGCGCGATCGGAGAGAATCACGTCGCGCGCGAGCACCTGCACGCGCACCTGCGCGCCGGCGATGAGATCAGGTGCCCGCAGACGCAGCGTTCCACTGCGCCCGACCCGCACGCGGGTCAGCCCGGTCGCCGCATCGCCCTCGAGCACCTGCGCGTCGAGAATCGCACCGACCGCCGCTGGTCCGACGATCGCGGTCAGCGCCGGATCGAGGCTCGCTTCGGTCAACGGCCCCTGCGCGACGATGCGACCCGCCTCGAGCACGACGAGATGCGTCGCGAGCCGCAGTACTTCGTCGAACGCATGACTCACATAGATCATGGGCAGCGACAGGCGCAACCGCAGCGCTTCGAGATAGGGCAGTACCTCCTCGCGCCGCGCCGCATCCAGCGAAGCGAGCGGCTCGTCGAGCAGCAGCAGGCGCGGCTGCGCAAGCAGCGCCCTGCCGAGCCCCACGCGTTGACGCTCGCCACCCGAGAGCGAATGCGGGCGCCTCGCGAGAAGCGGCGCGAGCGCGAGCAGTGACACGACGTCGTCGTATTCGATGACATGCGCGCGACCCCGGCTGCGCTTCAGGCCGTAGGCGAGATTGGCCGCGACGCTGAGATGCGGGAAGAGGCGTGCGTCCTGGAAGACATACCCGATCCGTCGCTGCTCCGGCGCCAGGCAGCGCCCGCTCGCGGTGTCGATCAGGGTCTCGCCGCCGATTTCGATCCGGCCCCGGTCGGGGCGCAGCAGGCCACTGATCAGATTGACGATCGTTGTCTTGCCACAGCCGGAGCGGCCAAAGAGCGCGACGACGCCGGCCTCCGGCGTCGTAAATCGTGCATCGAGCGAGAAGTCGCCGCGCCGCATCGCGACATCCACGTGAATCATGCAGGCCCCGTCACGCCTGACCCAGGGTGCGGCGCATGCGCCGCGCGAGCCACTCGGAGATGGCGAGGCCCGAGAACCCGAGTGCGAGTGACAGCGCCGCGATGCGCGCCGCGGCAGCGTCGCCGCCGGGCGTCTGGATCGCGGTGTAGAGCGCGAGCGGCAGCGTACGCGTCTCGCCCGGAATGTTCGAGACAAAAGTAATTACCGCGCCGAATTCACCGAGGCTCGCGGCGAAGGCCGTGACGGCGCCTGCAAGAATGCCGGGCAGCATCAGTGGCAGCGTGATCGAGAGGAAACGGTCCATGGGCCCTGCGCCGAGTGTGCGCGCCGCGTCCTCGAGGCCACGATCGACCGCCTCGAGCGACAGGCGGATGGCACGCACCATCAACGGGAACGACACGACCGCCGTCGCGAGCGCCGCACCCGCCGTCGTGAACGCAAGCTGGATGCCGAAACTGTCGTACAGCCAGCTCCCGAGCGGGCCGCGTCGCCCGAAAAGCACCAGCAGGAGGTACCCGACCACGACCGGAGGCAGCACGAGCGGCAGGTGCACGAAAGCATCGAGCGCGAAGCGTCCGCGAAAGCGCCCGCGCACAAGGAGCCAGGCGATCAACGTCGCGAACGGCAGCGAAAAGAGCACGCTACGCGCCGCGACGCCGAAACTGAGTCGCAGTGCATCGATCTCGGCGGCGGTCAGCGGCATCGGCAGCACGCCCGCGGCCTGCTCTCAGGCTTTCTTTGTGGGCCGCTGCCAACCATCGATCGTCACCTGCTGCGCACGTTCGAGAGTCAGTTTGTCGGGCGGCGTATCCCGGGTGATCACGGACCCCGCGCCGATCGTCGCGCGTGCGCCGACGCGCACTGGTGCCACCAGCATGCTGCCGGAGCCGATGAAAGCACCGTCATCGATGTGGGTCTGCGACTTGTTCACGCCATCGTAGTTGCAGGTGACGGTGCCGGCGCCGACATTGACCCTGGCGCCGATCACGGCATCCCCGAGATAGGTCAGGTGATTGGATTTGCTGCCCTCGCCCAGAACGCTGTTCTTCACCTCGACGAAATTGCCGACATGCACGCCGCGCGCCAGCTTCGATGAGGGGCGAAAGCGTGCGAAGGGGCCGATGTGGCATGCCGGCCCGATCGTCGCACGGTCGATCACGCAGTTCGGGAACACTTCGGTGTCGTCGCCGATCTCGCTCTCGCGGATTACGCAGTTCGGACCGATGCGCACGCGGTCACCGAGGCGCACGGTGCCCTCGAAGATCACGTTGACATCGATCTGCACGTCGCGGCCCACCGCGAGTGTGCCCCGCACGTCGATGCGCGCAGGATCCACGAGCGTGACGCCCGCGGTGAGGAGTGCTTCCGCGCGGCGCGCGCGGTAGATCGCCTCCACCGCGGCGAGCTGCGCCTTGTCGTTGATTCCGAGCACCTCGCCCGGACTCTCTGCGGCAAGCGGCGCGACCTTGACCTTCTCTTTCACGGCCATCGCGATGATGTCGGTGAGATAGAGCTCGCCCTGGGCATTGTTCGCCCGCAGCCGTGCGAGCCAGCGCCGCAACAGCTTTGCGGGCGCGACCATCACGCCGGTGTTGCCCTCGCGGATACGCCGCACACGCGCCGGCGCATCCTTCTCCTCGACGATACGCTGCACCTGGCCGCGCGCATTGCGCACGATGCGTCCGTAGCCCGCCGGATCATCGAGTTCGACCGTGAGCAGCGCGACGTTCTTCGGGCCGGCAGCCGCGACGAGTTGCCGCAGGGTGGCGGCACGGATCAGCGGCACATCGCCATAGAGCACGAGGACGAGATCGCCATCGTCCACCTGCGGCATCGCCTGGGCGACGGCGTGACCCGTGCCGAGTTGCTCGGCCTGCAGCACCCAGGAGACCGGCGTCGCGGCGAGCGCATCGCGCACCCGCTCGCCGCCGTGACCGTAGACAACATGAATTGAAGAGGGCTCGAGCTCTTGCGCGGTAGCGATCACATGGCTGAGCAGTGGCCGGCCGGCGAGCGGTTGCAGGACTTTCGGCAGGTCGGAGCGCATCCGTTTTCCCTGTCCTGCGGCGAGAATCACGATCGTGAGGGGCATCGGGCAATTGTATCCGAGCGCCGTGCGAATGTAGGACGGTGCCGAGCCGGCGGGTCGGCTGAGACCGCAACCGTGCGCCCGTGCGCGGGCGACGTCGCAGACGCAAGACTCGTATCCGGGACTGGTATTTCCAGCGTCGTGCGAGGTCGCGTCTGTAGGACGGGCGCCGCAGTGCAGCTGACCTGTCGCAGCCTCCGGACATTCTGCCCACAAGTCGCGGCAGATAGGGTGAACGCCGAAATCACTGCAATACCACTGGAGGTACGAAATGAAACACCTGATCGTGACGGCCGCTGCGCTGTTCGCTGGCACAGCCCTCGCTGGCGAAACCATGGCCTCGAAGTCGTTCGAGTCGCTCGACAAGAACGCCGACGGCGGCATCACCGCGAGCGAAGCGGCCGCCGACAAGTCCCTGGCAGCCGGTTTCGCCGCGGCCGACGAGAACAGCGACGGCGCGGTGACGAAGGAGGAGTTCGCCAAGTGGCAGGCTTCCGCCAAGGCGCAGGCTGAGCCGATCGGGCCGGGCGTCGCAGAGTAGTCGGCCCGGTCGCAATCCCCGCGGGTCGGGAGCGGCCCGCGGGGAATTGCACCCATTCGTCCATCGGCGCATAGTCGCGCGCTCGCCCGCAGGAAGGGCGTTCAGAACAATACTTCAAGGGACGGAGGACAACATGCGTATCAGGAGCTTGGGGCTGCTTGCAGCCCTCGCGGTCATTTGTGCGTCGGGCGCGAGTATTGCGGACGAAGCACGTCCATACAGCGAGGGGCCTGTCACCAACGTTTCGTTCATCAAGATCGAACCCGGCATGTTCGACGCCTACATGAGCTATCTCGCGACGACCTACAAGTCGCTCATGGAGGAGCAGAAAAAGGCCGGCATCATCCTCGACTACCGCGTCTACGAGGCACAGGCCCAGGATCCGGGCGATGCAGACCTGATTCTGACGATCACCTACAAGAACATGGCCGCCCTCGACGGACTCGATGACAAGATCGAGCCGCTACAGCGCAAAGTCTGGGCTGACCGTGCAGTGGCTGCCAAGGCGAGCGCCGATCGCGGCAAGATGCGCACGCAGCTCGGCAGCGAGCTCATCCGCGAGCTGATCCTGAAGTGACGCCGGCATGACCTGAGGCCGCGCCGCCCCGGGGATCACCGGGCGGCGCGGCTGGTTCGAAGCGCCGGGCGTCAGCCCTTCAGCTTGCGCAGCTTCTCGATGAGCTTCAACTGCGCCGCGGCGCGCGTGAGTTCGGCGAGCGCCTCGGCCTGGGAGATCTTGTCGACCTTGTCCTTGAGCGCTTCCTCGGCCCGCTGCTTGGCAGCGAGCGCGGCCGCCTCGTCGATGTCCTTCGCGCGCAACGCCGTATCGGCGAGCACCGTAACCTTTTTCGGCTGGATCTCGAGCACGCCGCCACCCACGAAGATCAGGTGCTCGGCGCCTTCCGGCGTCTGGATGCGCACCTCGCCGGCTTTCAGGAGGGTGAGCAGCGGCGCGTGACGGGGCGCGATGCCGATATCGCCTTCCGACGCGGGCACGAACACCATCTTCGCAGGACCCGAGAAGATCTCGCCCTCGGCGCTGACGACATCGACATGAATGACCGACTCAGCCACGTTACTTCCTCTTGCCCGTAGCCCGTAGCCCTCAGCTCAGGGTCTTGGCTTTCTCAACTGCCTCATCGATCGAACCGACCATGTAGAACGCCTGCTCGGGGAGACTGTCGTACTCGCCCGAGAGAATGCCCTTGAAACCGCGGATCGTGTCCTTCAGCGAAACGATCTTGCCATCCTGGCCGGTGAACACCTTCGCAACGTTGAACGGCTGCGACAGGAAGCGCTGGATCTTGCGCGCGCGGAACACGGTGAGCTTGTCCTCTTCCGACAGCTCGTCCATGCCGAGGATCGCGATGATGTCCTGCAGCTCCTTGTAGCGCTGCAGTACGGCCTGCACGCCGCGCGCGGTGTTGTAGTGCTCCTCGCCGACGACCAGCGGATCGAGCTGGCGGCTGGTCGAGTCGAGCGGGTCGACCGCCGGGTAGATGCCAAGCGCCGCAATCTGGCGTGACAGCACCACGGTCGCGTCGAGGTGCGCGAAGGTCGTGGCGGGTGACGGATCGGTCAGGTCGTCCGCCGGCACGTACACGGCCTGGATCGAGGTGATCGAGCCGGTCTTGGTCGAGGTAATGCGTTCCTGCAGCACGCCCATTTCCTCGGCGAGTGTCGGCTGGTAGCCCACCGCCGACGGCATGCGGCCGAGCAGCGCCGACACTTCGGTACCGGCGAGCGTGTAGCGGTAGATGTTATCAACGAAGAACAGCACGTCGCGGCCCTTGCCGCCGTCCGGGCGCACCTCGTCACGGAAGTACTCGGCCATCGTGAGGCCCGTGAGCGCGACGCGCAGGCGGTTGCCCGGCGGCTCATTCATCTGGCCGTACACCATCGCGACCTTCGAGTTTTCGAGCTTCTCGAGGTCGATGACGCCCGACTCCGCCATCTCGTGGTAGAAGTCGTTGCCCTCGCGGGTACGCTCGCCGACGCCGGCGAACACCGACAGGCCGCTGTACTGCTTGGCGATGTTGTTGATCAGCTCGAGCATGTTGACGGTCTTGCCAACACCGGCGCCGCCGAACAGGCCGACCTTGCCGCCCTTGGCGAACGGCACGAGCAGGTCGATGACCTTGATGCCCGTGACGAGAAGGTCGCGGCCGCCCGCCTGCTCGTCGTATGACGGTGCCGGGCGGTGGATCGACCAGTGCTCCTTTGCACTCACCGGACCGCGATTGTCCTGCGGCGCGCCGAGCACGTCCATGATGCGACCGAGCGTCGCAGCGCCCACCGGGACCGAGATCGGCTTGCCCGTCGGCGTGACCGCAAGGCCGCGCTTCAGGCCTTCCGAGGAGCCCATCGCGATCGTGCGTACGACGCCGTCGCCGAGCTGCTGCTGCACCTCGAGCGTGAGATCCGCGTCCGCGAGCTTCAGCGCCTCGTAGACCTGCGGAATCGATTCACGCGGAAACTCCACGTCGATGACCGCGCCGATGATCTGGGTAATCTTGCCCGTAGCCATAGTCATAATCCTTGTCAGACTGCCGCCGCTCCGCCGACGATCTCGGCGAGCTCTTTCGTAATCGCCGCCTGGCGAGCCTTGTTGTAGATGAGCTGCAGCTCGTTGATCAGCTTGCCCGCATTGTCCGACGCGGCCTTCATCGCGACCATGCGCGCGGCCATTTCGGACGCCACGTTCTCCACCGCCCCGCGATACACCTGCGACTCGATGTAGCGCATCAGCACGCCGTCGAGAATCCCGGCGGCGCTCGGCTCATAGATGTAGTCCCAGTGCTCCGCGAGATCACCCGAGCTGACCGCCTCGACCGGCAGCAGCTGCTCGACCACCGGCTTCTGGGTCATCGTGTTGACGAAGTGGGCGTTCACCAGGAAGAGCCGGTCGATCCGGCCCTCGCGGTAGGCGTCGAGCATCACCTTGACGGTGCCGATCAGGTCCTTCACGTGTGGCCGGTCGCCGAGGTGCGTGATGTTCGCGAGGATCGGCAGGCCAAGCCGGCGAAAGAAGCCGAGCCCTTTCGAGCCGATCAGGCACAGATTCACCTCCGCGCCCTTGCCCTGCCATTCGCGCAGCAGGTAGATCGTGTTCTTGAAGATGTTCGCGTTGAGTCCGCCGCAGAGGCCGCGATCGGTCGAGATCACGATGATGCCGATCGACTTCGGCTCGCGCGTCACCATGAAGGGGTGGCGGTAATCCGGATTCGCCTCGGTCAGGTGACCGATCGTCGCGCGCATCTTGTCCGCGTACGGGCGCGCGAGGCGCATGCGGTCCTGGGCGCGGCGCATCTTGCTCGTCGCGACCATCTGCATCGCCTTGGTGATCTTCTGAGTGCTCTTCACACTCGCGATCTTCGTGCGGATTTCCTTCGTGCCGGCCATCAGCGTCTCTTCAGGTGTACGCGCCGGTGGCCATGAAGTCGTCGCAGATCTTCTTCAGCGTCGCCTCGTGGGCCTTGAGCTCGGGCTTCGCGTTGATCGCATCCACGGCTTCCTTGTAGTTGCCCTTCGCGAAGCGCTGCAGCGCCGCCTCGAAGTCGACCACCTTTTTGCGCTCGACTTTGTCCATGTAGCCGTTGTTGACCGCGTAGATCGAGAGCGCCATCTCGGCGACCGACATCGGCGCGTACTGCTTCTGCTTCATCAGCTCGGTGACACGCTCACCGCGCTCGAGCTGGCGGCGGGTCGCCTCGTCGAGGTCGGACGCAAATTGCGAGAACGCCGCGAGCTCGCGGTACTGCGCGAGTGCGAGGCGGATGCCGCCGCCGAGCTTCTTGATGATGTCGGTCTGCGCGGCGCCGCCGACGCGCGACACGGAGATGCCGGCGTTCATCGCGGGGCGGATGCCGGCGTTGAAGAGGTCGGTCTCGAGGAAGATCTGGCCGTCGGTGATCGAGATGACGTTCGTCGGCACGAACGCGGTGACGTCGCCCGCCTGCGTCTCGATGATCGGCAGGCCGGTGAGCGAGCCGGTCTTGCCCTTGACCGCACCCTTGCTCGCCATTTCCACGTATTCCTCGTTGACGCGCGCGCTGCGCTCGAGCAGGCGCGAGTGCAGATAGAACACGTCGCCGGGGAAAGCCTCGCGGCCCGGCGGGCGCTTCAGCAGCAGCGAAATCTGGCGGTAGGCGACGGCCTGCTTCGACAGGTCGTCATAGATGATCAGCGCGTCCTGGCCGTTGTCCATGAAGTACTCGCCCATCGTGACGCCCGAATAGGCCGACAGGTACTGCAGGGCAGCCGGCGTCGAAGCGGAGGCGGCAACGACGATGGTGTGCGCCATCGCGCCGTGCTCCTCGAGCTTGCGCACGACGTTCGCGATCGACGACTGCTTCTGGCCGATCGCCACATAGATGCATTTGATGCCGGACGACTTCTGGTTGATGATCGTGTCGACGGCCATCGCGGTCTTGCCGGTCTGGCGGTCGCCGATGATCAGCTCGCGCTGGCCGCGGCCGATCGGCACCATCGAGTCGACCGCCTTGTAACCTGTCTGTACCGGCTGCGAGACGCTCTTGCGATAAATGACGCCCGGCGCCACGCGCTCGATCGGCGAGGTGCGGGTCGCCTTGATCGCCCCCTTGCCGTCGATCGGGTTACCGAGTGCGTCGACCACGCGGCCGAGGAGCTCCGGGCCCACCGGCACTTCGAGAATGCGGCCGGTCGTCTTGACCGTATCGCCCTCCCGGATGCCCTTGTATTCACCGAGCACCACGGCGCCGACCGAGTCTTGCTCGAGGTTCAGGGCCAGGCCGAACACGCCGCCCGGGTATTCGATCATCTCGCCATAGCGCACATCGGCGAGGCCGTGGATGCGCGTGATGCCGTCCGTGACCGACACCACCGTGCCGACGTTGCGCGCCTCCGACGCGGACGAAAACTTCTCGATCCGCTGCTTGATGAGGTCGCTGATTTCCGATGCTTTGACTGACATGGGATGGGGTCCTTGAAAATCAATTCGTCATGGACTGGCCGAGGCGCTCGAGCTTGCCCTTCAGCGAGCCGTCGAGCACGAAGTCGCCGGCACGCACGACGGCGCCGCCGAGCAGGCTCGGGTCCACGCTCGGGTGCAGGCGCACGATGCGGTTCAGGCGGCGCGTGAGCGCGCGCGCGAACTTCTCCGTCTCGGCCTCGCTGAGTGCGATCGCGGACACGACCTCGACGTCGACCGTGTTTTCGGCCGCCGCGCGCAGCAGCGCGTACTGCGCAGCAATTTCGGGAAGCAACGCCAGCCGCTGGTTCTGCGCGAGGAGTCGCACGAAGTTGCGGCCGTGCTCGTCGGCCTTCTCGCCGGCGATGTCGAGCACGAAATCGGCGAGCGCGAGCGTCGTCACCTTCGGGTTGCCAAGGAGCGCAGTGACACGCGCGTCGCGCACCACCATGGCGGCCGTCTCGAGCAGGTCGCCCCAGCGCGCGAGCGCCTTGGCGCCTTGCGCGAACTCGAACGCGGCGCGCGCGTACGGACGGGCGACGGTTGCGCTCTCAGCCACGCGCGATCTCCTCGGCAAGCTTGTCGAGCAGCTGCGCGTGCGCCTTCGCGTCGATCTCGCGTTCGAGCAGGCGCGACGCGCCGGCCACGGCAAGCGAGCCGATTTCGCGGCGCAGCGAATCGCGCGCGCGCGCGGTTTCGTTGGCGGCTTCGGCGCGCGCGTTGGCGAGCACCCGGTCACCCTCGACGCTCGCCGACTGCTTGGCGCTGTCGACCATTTCGTTCGACCGGCGGGTCGCCTGATCGAGGATCTGGTTCGCGCGTTCGCGCGCCTCGCGCACGACCGAGTCGGCGCGCGACTTTGCCTCGTCGAGATCCTTCTGGCCGCGTTCAGCGGCAGCGAGGCCCTCGGCGATCTTCTTCTGCCGGTCCGTGATCGCCTGCGCAATGGGCGGCACCACGAAGGCGTAGAAGAACCAGAGCAGAAGCGCAAAGACGATCATCTGCCCGATGAATGTCGCGTTGACGGTCATGGCCCGTCTCCTTCAGCTTCGGTTCAGCCGCCCGCAAGCTTCTCGAGCAGCGGATTCGCGAACGCGAACAACATCGCGAGACCGACGCCGATGAGGAACGCCGCGTCGATGAGGCCCACGAGGAGGAACATGCGGCCCTGCAGCATCGGCGTGAGTTCCGGCTGGCGTGCGGCGGATTCGAGGAACTTCGAACCCATCACGCCGATGCCGATGCAGGCGCCGATCGCGCCGAGGCCGATGATGATGCCGATTCCAAGCGCCGTGTACGCCTGAACCGTTGCGATTGCTTCCATCTGAGTACTCCTGGTCGATTCGAAAGTGCGTCAAAAACGAAAACTAGTGGTGATCCTCGGCCATCGAGATATAGACGACGGGCAACACCATGAAAATGTAGGCCTGCAGCACCACTATCAAGATGTGGAAAATCGCCCACGCGGTGCCGAGCAGGATCTGGCCGATGAAACCGGCAGCGCTGCCGAAAGTTGCGTCGACGACCATGAAGCCGAGCAGGGCGATCAGCATGAACAGCAGCTCGCCCGCGAACATGTTGCCAAAGAGTCGCATGCCGAGCGACACGGGCTTCGACAGCAGCTCGACCGCATTCAGGATGATGTTCGGGACCCAGAGCAGCGGGTGGCCGCCGAAAGGCGCCGACACCCACTCGTGCAGGTAGCCGCCCACACCCTTGGCGCGGATGGCGGCGAAAATGATGAGCAGCAGCACGACGAGCGCCATGGCAATGGTGCCGTTCAAGTCGGCAGTCGGCAGGACGCGCCAGAATTGCGCGCCGAGCAGCGACGCGATGCCGCCCGGAAGGTCGAGCGGCAGCAGATCCATCGTGTTCATCGCGATGATCCACGTGAAGAGGGACAGCGCCAGTGCCACCATGAAGCGGCGGTCGCCGTGATAGATGTCCGCGACCTGTCCGTCCACGAAATCGTAGACCAGCTCGATGAAACCGATGAACTTGCCGGGGACACCGGCGTTCGCGCGGCGCGCGGCGGCCCAGAAGACCCAGCCGACCAGGATCGCGAGCGAGGCAGACATCAGGAGCGTATCGACGTGCCAGGTCCAGAACCCCTCGCCGACTTTCAGGTGCGTGAGATGATGGACAATGTAGTCGGTCGGCGTCGTGCCGTGTTCTGCGCCGTGTGCGGATGCCATCGCTGCTCGAACCTTGCCCTTCCCTCAACCTCTCGACCGCGGCGGGAGCCGGGATCCCGCCAGCGCGGGGACCATCCAGAACACCACCAGTGTCGCGACATAGGTCGCGATGAGCGGTGGCCACGCCGCCTTGCCGGTACGCGCCACCACGATGAACATCCCCACGGTCAGCGCCACCTTCACAAACTGGCCGAGCAGGACCCGGCCCAACACCAAGCCGGCACCGCCGCCAGGGCGCAGCGCCGTCAGGGTCATATACAGGTTCGCAATGCAGCCGATCGAACCACCCGCCAGCGCCGACGCGCCATGGCGAGTCCCCCACAGGCCGTAGCACATCGCTGCGAGAGCGACCGTGACCACAGCCTGCGCCAGCAGGATCCGCGCGGCGAGTCGCCTGATGCCAGGTTCGCGCGACTTGATCTTTGCAGGAAGGGAGACGGCCTTCAGCCCAATTTTCCTTGCACGGCAGCCACTTAGGGTGCCGCTTGCGAAGCGCGCGGATTATACGGGGGGACCCCCGCGCCAGCAAGAAATACGCGGGAACTACGTAGGAGGAAACGCAAGGGTGCCTAGTTGATGTGCGCCAGGATACCGTCCAGCTCATCGAGACTGTTGTAGCTCACGACCAGCTTGCCCTTGCCGCCTGCGCCGTGCTGGATCGCGACTTTCGCACCGAGCTTTCCCGACAACTCGCTTTCGAGATTTGTGACATTCGGATCGCGCGCAGGCGTGACGGGCGCCCCGTGTGGCGTCACGAGGCGCCGCACGAGCGCCTCGGTCTCGCGCACCGAGAGCCCCTTGCGTGCAACCAGTGCGGCGACTTCGACCTGCTGCCGGCGCTGCGTGAGACCGAGGAGCGTGCGCGCGTGGCCCATCTCGAGCGCGCGCTTCTCCACCAGCTCGGATACTTCCGGGGCCAGCTCGAGCAGGCGCAGGAGATTGCTCACGGCGGCACGCGAACGGCCCACGGCGTCGGCGGCCTGCTGGTGCGTGACACCGAACTCCGCGATCAGCCGCTCGAGCGCGCGCGCCTCTTCGAGCGGATTGAGGTTCTCGCGCTGGATATTCTCGATGAGGGC
Source organism: Pseudomonadota bacterium (assembly GCA_963204795.1). Taxonomy (GTDB): domain Bacteria; phylum Pseudomonadota; class Gammaproteobacteria; order Steroidobacterales; family Steroidobacteraceae; genus CADEFQ01. Next base: position 15,109 of record CAUJHX010000190.1, read on the forward strand.
CATCGCGATCGCCGCCTCGTCGGGTACTTGGCGAACGACGGCGGGAATATCGGCAAGACCGGCCAGTTGCGCGGCCCGCCAGCGGCGCTCGCCGGCGATGATCTCGTAGCGCCGGGCCGCGCCCTCGCCCGTCCCCGTGAGCGGGCGTACCACGATGGGCTGCACGATCCCCTGCGCCTTGATCGAATCGGCCAGCTCCTGCAGGGATTCCGGCCGCATGTCGGTACGCGGCTGATAGCGTCCGCGCTGCAGCAGGTCGAGCGGCAGCCTCGCGAGTTCCTCGCCCTCCCGGGGGACGCCCGTCGGCGGCACGCTCACCTGCGCGCGCTGCGTCGCCTGGCCAAGCAGATCGGCGAGCCCGCGACCGAGGGTGGATTTCTTCTGCGTCATGAAACAGATGATAGCTGTTCGGGGACGCGCTCCTCGTCCTCCCGGCGCAGCATTTCGCCCGCCAGCGCGAGGTAGGCGAGCGCCCCGCGCGACTCCCTGTCATGGAACATTGCGGGCCGGCCGAAGGACGGCGCTTCCGCCAGCCGCACATTGCGCGGCACCACAGTCCGGAACACCTTGTCGCCGAAATGCTCGATCAACTGTGCGCTGACTTCATTGGCGAGATTGTTGCGGGGGTCGAACATGGTACGCAGGATTCCTTCGATTTCGAGATCGGGATTCACCGCCGCACGAATCTGCTCGATCGTCGACACGAGGGCCGAGAGTCCCTCGAGCGCGTAATACTCGCACTGCATCGGAATCAGGACGCTGTCGGCGGCGACGAGCGCGTTGACCGTGAGCATGTTGAGCGCGGGCGGGCAGTCGATCAGGATCTGGTCGTACTGCTCGCGCACCGATCGCAGTGCATTGCGCAGCTTCAACTCGCGCCCGGTGATCATCGTGAGGAGGCGCACCTCGACGGAAGTGAGATCCTGGTTCGCGGGCAGCAGCCACATTCCGGCGGGCTCGACGGGCACGATTGCGCTTTCAATTTCGCACTCGCCGAGCATCACCTCGCAGCTGCCGCGCGCGACCTGCGATTTCTCGACGCCGCAGCCCATGGTTGCATTGCCCTGTGGATCGAGGTCGATCAGCAGCACACGCCGCTTCGTCGCGGCGAGCGAGGCCGCGAGGTTCACGGCCGTCGTGGTCTTGCCCACGCCGCCTTTCTGGTTCGCGACCGCGATGACCCGCTTCATGCGGGAGAGTTTAGCGACTCGCGACCGCGGCCGCTGCCCTCCCCGGCGAGCCGCAGGACCGCCAGCGCACGGCTCGCGGCGAGCCCGGGAATCGTCAGGAGGAGGTTCCTGTCGAGCTGCCAGCACGGATCGAGAGCCAGCAACTCCTCGTCCAGGCGCACGCTCTTCATCGCCAGTACCCGGGTCTGCGGCCCGCACAGCGGGCGTACCAGCGCGAGGAGACGCGGCAAAGGCGCGAACGCACGCGCGACGACCGTGTCGAACGGCACCGCGGGGTCGAGATCCTCGACCCGCGCGTGCACCGGCTCGACGTTTTCGAGCCCGAGCGATCGCGCGGCATGCGCGACGAAACGGATCTTCTTGTTGCCCGAATCGATCAGCGTATAGCGCCGCTGCGGATCGACGATCGCGAGCGGCAACCCGGGGAAGCCCGCGCCTGTACCGACATCCGCGACCGTTTCACCGGCAACGTGCGGGGCGACCGAGAGACTGTCAAGCAGATGATGCGTCAGCATCCCGTTCCGATCGACGATCGAAGTGAGGTTGTACGCCCGGTTCCAGCGCGCCAGCTCATCGAGGAGGCGTTGCAGCTTGCGCGCCTGCGACTCCCCGAGCGTCACACCGAGGGCGGAGGCGCCCTCGATGAGGCGCGCGCGCTCCTCATTGTCCGCCTCGCTGCCCACGCTTCCCGCCCCGGTCATCAGTTTCTGACCATGGCCGCGACGAACTCGTGCACCGGCATCGCGTCGAGCCTCGCGGCATCGGCGAAAAGTGCAATGAGCGTCGCGGCCTGCTTCGCCGGAAAGTGCGCCGCCACGGCCGACTCGAACTTCTTCACGAGCAGCGGCAGGCCTTCCTCGCGCCGCTTGCGGTGCCCGATCGGGCAGTCGATTGCGACACGCGGCGTCGACGTGCCGTCCGTGAAGAACACCTGCACGGCATTACCGATGTGGCGCTTGTCGCGCTCGTAGTATTCCTTCGTGAAAGTTGTATTTTCCACCACCCGCATCTTCGCGCGCAGTGCGGCGACGCGCGGATCGTTCGCGATCGCGTCCCCGTAGTCAGCCGCGGTCAGGCGACCGTGGAGCAGCGGGATCGCCACCATGTACCGGATGCAGTGATCGCGGTCGGCCGGGTTCGCGAGCGGTCCGGTCTTGTCGATGATGCGCACGCCCGGTTCCTGCGTTTCGATCACGATCTGCTGGATCGCATCGAGCCTCGCCTTCACCTCGCGGTGCAGCTGCATTGCGCACTCGACCGCGGTCTGCGCGTGGAATTCCGCAGGGAAGCTGATCTTGAAGAGCACGTTTTCCATCACGTAGCTGCCAAGCGGTTGCGCGATGGTGACCGGCTTGCCCTTGAAGAGTACGTCCTGGAAGCCCCAGGTATTCGCCGACAGCGCCGACGGATAGCCCATCTCGCCGCTGAGCGCGATCAAGGCAAGGCGCACCGCGCGACTGGTCGCATCGCCCGCAGCCCAGCTCTTGCGCGAGCCGGCATTCGGCGCGTGCCGAAAGACACGCAGTGCACCGCCGTCGATCCACGCATGGCTCACCGCGTTCATGACCTGCTCGTGTGTACCGCCGAGCATCGCGGTCACGACGGCAGTCGAAGCGACACGCACGAGCAGCACGTGGTCGAGGCCGACGCGGTTGAAGCTGTTCCCGAGCGCGAGGATGCCCTGCACCTCGTAAGCCTTCACCATGCCCGCCAGCACGTCGCGCACCGTGAGCGGCCTGCGACCCTCCATGACGCCCACGCGCGAAAGATGGTCCGCGACCGCGAGGATGCCACCCAGATTGTCGGACGGGTGACCCCACTCGGCCGCGAGCCAGGTGTCGTTGAAATCAAGCCAGCGGATCATCGTGCCGATGTTGAATGCCGCCTGCACCGGATCGAGCTCGTAGCTCGTGCCCGGCACGCGCGCGCCGCCCGGCATTGTCGCGCCCGGCACCACCGGTCCCAGCATGCGGGTGCACGCCGGGTACTGCAGCGCCTCGAAGCCGCAGGCGAGCGCGTCCATCAGGCAGTAGCGCGCGGTGTCGCCGGCAAGCTGCGAGCCGATCGCGTTGTCCTTCGCGTAGCTCGCGATGTCGACAATGACCTGATCCGGGTCGGGGCGCCTCGCGGTCACTGCCGCCTGTCGATTGGCACGAACGTCTGATTCTCCGGCCCCACGTAATTCGCCAACGGCCAGATGAGCTTGCCGTCCGTGCGCTGCTCCATGACGTGCGCGGTCCAGCCAGTGGCGCGCGCCATCACGAACAGCGGCGTGAACATGGCCGGTGGCACCTGCATCAGGGTGTAGGTCACGGCGCTGAACCAGTCGACGTTCGGAAACATGTTCTTCGCGTCCGACATCACCCGTTCGAGCCGCTCGGCGATGTTGTATGGCCGCGTGTTGCCGCTCTCCTGCGCGAGCCGTTGGGCAACGCCCTTGATCACCTGATTGCGCGGGTCCGCGCTCTGGTAGACCGGGTGGCCGAAACCCGTCACCCGTTCCTTTGCCGCGAGGCGCCGCCGGATGTCGACCTCGGCCTCGTCGGGCGAGCTGTAGCGCTGCTGGACTGCGGCTGCGACTTCATTGGCGCCACCGTGCTTCGGGCCGCGCAGCGCACCGATCGCACCCGCAATGCAGGAGTACATGTCGGAGCCCGTGCCTGCGATGACCCGCGCCGTGAAGGTCGAGGCATTGAACGCGTGTTCGGCATAGAGGATGAACGAGGTGTGCATCGCGCGCACCCACGAGGCGGGCGGAGCCTTGCGGTGCAACAGGTGCAGGAAGTGGCCGCCGATCGACTCATCCTGCGTCTCGACGTGCACGCGGTGACCCGAATGGCTGTAGTGATACCAGTAGCAAAGCATCGAACCGAGCGAGGCGAGCAACTGGTCGGCGATCTCGCGCGCGCCGGCTGCACTGTGATCGTCCTTCTCGGGCATCGCGCAGCCGAGAGCGGACACGCCCGTGCGCAGCACGTCCATCGGGTGGCTCGATGCGGGCAGTGCCTCGAGTGTCGTGCGCACGACCGCCGGCAGGCTGCGAAGCCCTTTGAGTTTCTCCCTGTAGGCAGCGAGCCCGGCGCGATTCGGCAGCGCCCCGTGCATGAGGAGGTGCGCGATTTCCTCGAACTCGCAGTTTTCTGCAATTTGGCGGATGTCGTAGCCGCGATAGGTGAGATCGTCGCCTGCGCGCCCGACCGCGCAGAGCGCCGTATCGCCGGCCACCACGCCGGACAGGGCGACGGACTTCCTCGGCTTCGGGTCGGTTGCCGGCATCACCGAAGTGTACCGGAAAGCGGCTGGTCAGCCGATCGCCACGACGGTTCGACCGACCACGCCGCCCTCGAGCAGCGCGCCAAAAGCGCCGGGCAACTCGTCGAAGCGGATCGTGCGCGTGCGGATCCGGTCGAGATGTCGCGGTGCAAGATCGCCGGCGATGCGCTTCCAGACGGCGAGGCGCAGTTCGCGCGGCGTCGCGGACGAATTGATGCCGAGGAGATTCACGCCCCGCAGGATGAAGGGCACCACCGTCGTCTCGAGCTTCGGGCTGCCGGCAAGACCCACACTCGCGATGTTGCCCCAGTAGCCCACCGTGCGCGTGAGCCAGGTCAGCATCTCGCCACCCACGTTGTCGATCGCACCAGCGTAACGCTCGGCCTCGAGAGGCTTCGAGCCGTAATTGATTTCCTGCCGCGCGAGAACTTGCGTGGCGCCGAGCGCACGCAGGTAGTCCGTGTGCTGTGCCTTGCCGCTCACGGCGACAACTTCGTAGCCACGCCGCGCGAGCATGTCGATCGCGACGCTGCCGACGCCACCCGTCGCGCCGGTCACGACGATCGGTCCCTTCGCAGGTGTCTGACCGTTGTGCTCCATGCGATGGATCGCGAGCGCAGCCGTGAATCCCGCCGTGCCGAGGGTCATCGCACCCAGCGCGTCGAGGCCAGGCGGCATCGGAATCACGGCATCGCCACTTACCCTTGCGATTTCGCTGTAGCCGCCGTCGACCGTTTCCGAAAGCCCGCAGCCCGTGACGAGCACCGGGGCACCCGCCTTGTAACGCGCATCGCCCGAGGACTCGACGATGCCCGCAAAGTCGATGCCGCCGACGAGCGGATAGCGGCGCAGGATGCGTCCCGCGCCCGTCGCAGCGAGCGCGTCCTTGTAGTTGATGTCGGAGTGCGTCACGCGAACCACGACCTCGCCCGCCGACAGGTCGTCGAGCGTGAGGTTC
>CAUJHX010000191.1 GCA_963204795.1 Pseudomonadota bacterium
GCTGCTCGCGGACGTCTCGGGCAGCGGCGAGATCGACGCCGAAAGCCTGCTTGCGAAGGGCGGCGCTGCCCTGCCGGGCGCGCGCCATTCAGTGCTGCCGATCCGGGAGGGGCGCGAGACGATCCGCCTCGACATGGCCGCGATCGACTGGATCGACGCCGCGGGCGATTACATGTGCATTCACGCAGGCAGCCGCACCCACATCCTGCGCGGCACGATGAAGCAGCTCGAGGATGCGCTCGACCCGCGCGTCTTCCAGCGGGTGCATCGATCGACGATCGTGAACCTCGCGCGCGTGAAGAGGCTGCGCGCGCACATGAACGGCGAGTACTTCCTGACGCTCGACGGCGGCCACGAGCTGAAGCTCTCGCGCACCTACCGCGACAAGATCGAGTACTTCCTCAAGGGGCCGCGGCTGAACTGAGGTAACGGTCGTACCAGGCGAGGTAGCGCTGCAGCCGATCGACCCGCAGGCTCGGCCGCGTGAGCTGATGGTGCTGCCCCGGATAGATCACGAGCTGCGTCGGCACCCCGAGCCGGCGCAGCGCCTGATACATCTGCTCGGTCGCGGGCAGCGGCACATTGAAGTCGTCCGCACCACACAGGAACAGGGTCGGTGTCCTGATCCGGTCGGCGTGCAGGAAGGCGTTCGAAAGCTTCAGCCAGCGGTCGGCGTGCTCCCAGGGCAGACCGAGTTCGGCTTCCCAGTCGAGCACGTATTGATCGACCCCGTATCCGCCCAACATGTTGGCCATGCCGGCACCGCTCGTCGCAGCCTTGAAGCGCGTATCGGCCGCGATCACATAGTTGGTCAGGATGGATCCATAGCTCCAGCCACCGACGCCGAGACGCGCCGGATCGGCGATACCGTCGGCGACGACGCGATCGGTGATCGCGAGCACGTCGGGCACATCGGCTTCGCCCCACTTCGCAAAGAGTGCGCGCTGGAAGGCAAAGCCGCGGCCCGCGCTGCCGTGCGGGTTCGGCGCAACGACCGCATAGCCGTGCGCGGCGAGCAGCTGCAGCTGGAAATCGAAGTCGTGCTGGTGCTGCATCACCGGACCCCCATGCAGCCGCAGCAGGGTGGGTAGGCGCGTGCCCGGCGTCCGGCGCCTGGGCTCGAAAAGGAGTGCGTGGACTTCGAGACCGTCCGCGGCCGGCGCGGCAATTTCGCGCGCGGTGACGAGATCAACGTCGGCGAGCCAGCCATCGTTGTGGTGCGACAGGCGGCGCAGCGCGCCGCGCTCGAGCGCGCTGAGTTCACCTGGCTGCGCGCTCGTGCCATGGACGACGATCACGCGCCCTTGCGCACTCACGTCGAATTCACTGACGACGCTGCCACGGGGCGTGAGGCGCTCGACATGGCCATCTGCAAGACGCACGCGTGCCAGTACCATGCTCCTGTCGTCTTCGAGGCGGAAATAGAGCCATTTGCCGTCCGCAGACCAGTGCGGTTCGAGCGTGTTGCGATCGAGCGCGGAGGTCGGCAGCGAAGCCGATCCGGTACCCGCGACACCCATCACGCCGACTTGCGCGAGGCCGTACCACAGATCGACGGGCGCACCGCCGGCGAGATACGCCACACGGCGGCCGTCGAAACTGAAGCGGGGCGGGCCACTGAGCCAAGCGTCGTCGAAGTCGCCATCCGCGCCGGAGTTCGTCGTCAATTGCCTCGGGACTGCGCGTGGCTGCGGTGCGATCAGGTAGAGATCCCAGTTGTTCGTCGCGTCCGGGTCGGCACCGCGCTTGCTGATGAACACGATCTGCGTACCGTCGGGCGACCAGGCGGGCTGCAGTTCATCGTAAGGACCCCCGGTGAGCGGCGTGACCGTACCGCTCGGGACATCCAGCAGGAAAAGATGCGAGCGGGCGCTGCGCAGATAGCCCGCAGTGTCGCTCTTGAACTGCAGTCGGTCGATCACGATCGGCGCGGGTCGCTCCGGATTCTCCTCGGGCGCCGCGGGCACCTCGGCCGTGAACACGATGCGCTTGCCGTCCGGCGACCATGCGTAGCCCGTGATCGCGGATTCGAAATGGCTGCGCTGCTGCGCCTCGCCGCCGGCGCGGTCGAGTAGCCAGATCTGATCCCCGGCCTTCCCGTCCGCACGATCGCTCAGGAACGCGAGGTGCCGGCCGTCGGGACTCCAGCGCGGCATGTGCTCGCTCGCCGCGCTGCGCGTCATCTGGATGGCCTGCTTGCCGTCCCAGCTGGCGAGCCACACATCGGTCTGATCCGCATCCGCCTCGCGATCGGGTGTTGCCACCGTATAGGCGATCCATTGTCCGTCCGGCGAGAACTGCGGGTCTGCAATCTCCTGCAGACGATAGAGGTCGTCCGCAACGAGCTCCCGGCCCGCGGCGAGGGAGATTGGCAGGGCAATGAACCCCGCGAGAATCAGCAGTCGGCAGCGGGCTGCGCGCGGCGGCGTGCGGGGTTGAAGAATGCGCCCTCGACCACGGTGCATCGCGCCATGAAGCGGCTCCATTTGAGCTCCTTCTGGTAATAGATTTCCGCCCAGAGTTCGTCGCCGGGCGCCCCGAAGGGCATCTGCACCGACGCGAGGGCGATGTTCGCCTTCGCCGCGGGCGACCAGAGCGCCGAAGTGACAACTCCGACATTCCTGCGCCGCCGATCGTATATGAACGCGTCCTTGGCGGGCTTGTTGCCCTCGACGTCGAGTTTCACGAGGCGGTAGCGCGAGCCGCGCGTCCGTTCCCCGAGCAGCGCGCGTCGTCCAGTGAACGAGCCTTTCCTGAAATCGACCAGCCACTCGAGATCGAGCTCGAACGGCGAGCGCGTGCGGTCTGCACGGATCGCGCGATCGGCCGGCAGGAAGTCGACCCCCGCCTGGATGAAGCCGGCCTCGATGCGGCTCATCTCGAGCGCCAGAGTGCCCATCGGTTTGACACCCACGACCTGGCCCACGTCGAAGACACGATCCCACAGTGACACCGCGAGTTCCGGATCGATCCACAGCTCGTAGCCGAGATCGCCCGTGAAGCCCGTGCGGGAAACCATGAGCTCGCCACCTTCGAATGCGTAGCTCCGGATACCAAAAGGCGCCAGTGTCTCGACCTGCGCGAGACCGAGGCGCTTCAGCAACGCACAGCTCGTCGGGCCCTGCAGGGCGATGGCCGCGACGTCGTGCGTTTCCTCGACGATCGACACATCGAAGCCGTACGCCGAGCCGAGCAGCCAGTCGAGCTGCCGCTCCTGCGAGCAGAGCCGATAGACATGATCGCGCAGGTGAAAAATGGTGCCATCGTCGACCACCTGCCCGGCGTCGTCGCACCACACGGTGTAGCCGACGCGCCCCGGCTTCACCTTGGCGACATCGCGCGTGACGAGCCGGTTCATGAAGGCGAGCGCGTCGGGGCCCGTGATCAGGTGCTTCGTCATCGGCGAAAGATCGAACACCGTGCAGGCGTTACGCAGCGCGGTGTACTCCAGGGCGACATCGAAGTAGGCGTCCGCGACGGTGTAATCGCGCCAGCGATGCCACACGTTGAGCGTGTTGGCCGCAGCCGTGCGCGGGTGAAAGGGTGTCGGGAACACCGCCTGGAGGTAATGCTCGCGCGGGATCGTCATACGCGTCCCCCGGCGAGCACCACACGTGCCGCGTTGCGCCCGGCGCTGCCCATCACGCCGCCGCCCGGGTGCGAGCCTGCACCGCAAAGATACAGGCCCGGAAGTGGCGTGGCGTACTGGGCAGCACCGGGTACCGGACGCAGCATCATGAACTGATCGAGCGCGAGTTCGCCGTGATGCCAGTGACCGCCGGTGATGCGGAACTCGCGCTCGAGATCCACGGGTGTCAGCAGTTCCGCATCCAGGATCCGCCCGCGAAGGCCCGGTGCGTAGCGTGCAAGCACATCGAGTGTTGCGGCGAGCAGATGCGGGCGACCCGCATCCCAGCCGCCCGCGAGGTCGTAGGGTGCGTACTGCACGATCGCGGAGAGCACTTGCTTGCCCGGTGGCGCCAGTCCCGGGTCGTGCAGCGAGGGCACGGTGATCTCGAGTACCGGCGCCGGCGAGAACTCGCGATACTTGGCCGGGTTGAACGCGGCCTCGATGTAGCCGAGGTCAGGTGCGATGATCAGCCGTTCGCCGAGCTGGGCGGGCGGCACGCCGCGGAATTCCGGCAAGCCATCGAGCGCGAGATGCAGCTTCGCCGCGCACCCCTGCGCACGAAAGTGCTGCACGCGCCGCGCGAATTCAGCGTCGAGATGCCGCGCGCCAAGCAGCCGCAGGAAGGTGGTCTTCGGATCAGCGTTCGAGACGACGACAGCAGCGGCGACTTCCTCGCCGCTTTCGAGCACCACACCGCTGATGTGCTCGCCGCCGTCCTCGCGCGTCGCAACCCTGAAGGACGCGACGGGGCTCGAGACGCGGATCTCGGCGCCCGCCGCGCGCGCGGCAATGGCAAGCGCACCCGTCACGGTACCCATGCCGCCGCGCGGCATGGAATATGCGCCCGCACGCTGCAGACTCGTGAAGAAGGTCTGGCCGGATCGTGGTCCGAGCTTCGCGCCGAGCACGCCATCGAGCGCGAGCGCACCCTTCAGTTGCGCGTTTTCGAAGCGGTCCTCGAGGAGGTCGTACAACGGCATCGTGCCCACCCGCAGCAGCTCGCGCATGTCGGCGCGGCCAAGGCGGCGGATGTCGAGGGCGAACTTCGCCAGATTCCACGGTGTTGATGGGATGCGGCCGTGCTGGCGCGCGAGCAGGGCGGCGTAGCGCCGCTGCCGGCTGACATGCTGGGCGAGCGCCAGGCGATCGGTGGCAGACACCTCGCCCGCGAGCACCTGCGCACCGTTCAGGACCAGTGGGCCGCCTTCACCGAGCGCCACGGTATTGAGTCCGGTGCGTGCCAACGCAAGACCGTGGCTCGCGAGCTTGAGAGTGCGCTCCACGACGGGATCGAGCGCATGCAGCAGGTGCGCGCCGGAAGAGACACGAAAGCCCGGCGAGAACTCACGCGTGACGGCCGCGCCGCCGACCTGGTCTGCGGCTTCGAGCACGAGCACCTTGCGGCCGGCGCGCGCGAGCCAGGCCGCGCACACGAGCCCGTTGTGTCCCCCTCCGACGATCACGACGCGGCCGGCGTCAGTCATCGCTCCACCCCTCGGGCACGGGTGACGGACGCCGCAGATCGCGCAGGATCTCGCGCGCCGCGTTCGCGCCGGGTGCGGCCATTACGCCGCCCCCCGGGTGCGTGGCCGACCCGCACAGCCAGAGGCCGCGCACGGGGCCACGGTACTGCGCGTATCCCGGGAACGGCCGGTTGAAGAAAAGCTGATCGAAGGTCAACTCTCCCTGGAAGATGTTCCCCTCGGTCAGACCCACTTCCTGGTCCAGCTCACGCGGTGTGCGAACTTCTGCATGCAGGACGAGCTTCCTGAAATCGGGGCTGTAGCGCGCGATCTGGTCGAAGACGGTCTCGCGAAACGCCGCGCGATCCGCCTCGGTCCAGTCGCGCCCCTCGACCTCGTGCGGCACGTACTGCACGAACACTGACATGAAATGCTTGCCGGGCGGCGCCATCGTCGGGTCGGTCATTGAAGGAATCAGCAAATCGAGGTAGGGATCCTTCGACCAGGTGCCAGCCTTCCAGTCGTCGTAGGCACGCTCGAAGCGCTCGAGTGTATCGAGGAAGTGCATGTCGCCCGCCAGGAGCGGATGGCCGCGACCCAGCGCCGGAAAGGTTGGCAGGCCATCGAGCGCTATATTGAGCTTTCCGGAGGAACCGCGACTCTTGAACTCCCGCGCCTTGCGCACGAGATCGGGTGACAGGTCACCCGGTTCCATCAGCCGCAGAAACGTGCGCTTCGGATCCAGGCTCGACACGACGACATCGGCATAACACTCATCGCCATTCTGCAGCACGACGCCGCTCGCTTGTCCGTGGCGCACGAGTATGCGTGCCACCGGCGCGTCCACCCGGATTTCTCCGCCGAATGCCTGCAAAGCACCTGCGATCGCCTGCGACACGGCGCCCATGCCACCGCGCGCGAAGCCCCACGAGCCCATCTGGCCGTCGACGTCGCCCATGTAGTGGTGCAGCAGCACGTACGCAGTGCCGGGCGAGTGCACGCCGAGCGCGGTGCCGATGATGCCGCTGCCTGCATGGTGCGCCTTGACGATGTCCGATTCGAAGTACTCCGCGAGGTAGTCGGCGATGCTCATCGAGTAGAAGCGCAGCGTGTCACCCATCGTCGTCTCGCCGAGCTTCGCGAACTCGCGGGCGAGATGCAGCATCTCGCGCAGGTCGCGCAGCCTGAACGAGGCAGGATCGGGCGGTGTACGCATCAGCAGTGAGCGGATGAAGCGGCACTGGCGCATCGTGTCGCGCGAGTAGCGCAGGTACGCGTCAGCGTCGCGTGCGTGATGGCGCGCATACTCGCGGCGCCGCACGTCCTTGTCGGCGTAGCCGCCGATGAAGTCACCATCGCGCGTGAAGGTGAGGCCGCCACCATACGGCGCAATCTGCAGACCGTGACGCGCAAGGTCGAGGCTGCGATAGATTTCCGGCCGCAGCAGGCTGCACACATAGGAGCAATTCGAGTAGATCCAGCCCGGGTGCAGTTCGCGGCTCACTGCCGCGCCGCCAATCCACGGATTGCGCTCGAGCACGAGCACCTTCAGACCCGCCTTGGCGAGGAAGGCGGCGCTCGTGAGGCCGTTGTGGCCTGCGCCCACGACGATGACGTCGTAACGATTCATGCGTCCGCGCGCTTCAGAGCAGCCCCGCGAGCCGATCCGCGTACCACCGGTCGAAGATGTGCACGCAGTCTTCCGACGATTGATACGGCCCCGGCCGGTAACCGCGCGAGGACACGCCCGCCTGCGTGCGCTCGCACAGCGCCCAGTCCTGACGATTCGTGAGGTCCCAGAAATCCACCACGTCGGAAGGATCAAAGTCCTGCGCGCCCACGGCCTCCTCGGTGAAAAGCCACTCGCAGACCACATGCGTGCGATCCGGCGCGAGCGGCCATGCAGTGTGCACCAGCACGTAGTCGGGGTGTGGCGAGAGCAGCATGTTCGGATAGATCACGTAGTAGTGCACGTAGCGGCAATCGTCGAGGGAGAGCCCCGGAATCGTCGGCAGCGTGCTGCGCCCGCTCATCGACATCGTCTCGATGCCGTCGCGCAGACGCATGGGTCCGCCGTTGAAGCAGGCACCAATTTCCTGGCCGCGTTCGTCGCGGCTGATCTGCTCGCTGATGCGCGCGAGCTGCGGGTGCGCGCCGGCGCAGTGATAGCACTCGCTGTAGTTCTCGCAGATGAGCTTCCAGTTGGCGCGGACGTCGTACTCGATGCGCCGGCCGCGCTTCAGCTCGGGAATTCGAAAGCGCGCCAAACCGGGGAGGTCCGCAAGCCACTGCGTCAGCGGTTGCGCGCCCCGGTCGAGGTTCAGGAAAATGAACCCCTCGTGAAAGCCGATACTCACCGGTATCAACGAGTGATCGCCCTTGCAGAAGTCCGCGCCCATGCGCGGCGCGTTCTGCAGGCCGCCATCGAGCTGATAGCTCCACGAATGGTAGGGACACAGGACCCGCGCGAGCCCACGTCCCTGCGGTTCGTCGAGCAGCCTGGAGCCGCGATGCCGGCAGACGTTGTAGAAGGCGCGAATCATGCTGTCCGTGCCGCGCAGGACGATGACCGAATCGCCTGCGATCTCCTTCAGGAACCAGTCGCCCGCCATCGGGATGTCGGCTTCGCGGCCCACACAGAGCCATTCGCGCGCGAAGATACCGCGTTGCTCGAGGCGCAGGACATCGTCCGAGATGTACACCTCACCGGGTAGCGTGCGGGCCTCGCCGAAAACCACGCGAGTGCGCTCAAGGTCTGCGACGCGCAGCGACCGTTGCCCGACTTCCATGGCCATATCCACCCCCGATGGAGGAGAGGATTGTAGCGCGCCAATCGGGCCCG
>CAUJHX010000192.1 GCA_963204795.1 Pseudomonadota bacterium
GCAAAATCATCGTCGATCTGCGCGACCTTGTCTTCGCTGAGACCATCCGCGCGCGCGATGTCGTAGCGCACACTCTTGCAGAATACGCAGTTCACGGTGCGTGCAATGCGCAGCCGGAGCATTTCCACGATTGCGGGCCCCACGCTGGCCCGGTGCCAGATGGCCTCCTGCAGATCGATGATGGGCTGCAGTGTTTCAGCGACGAGCCCGAGACTGCTGTCCCGGATCACGTGTACAGTGGCTTGCGCCGGCACGCCCGCGCGCAGCGCATCAGCCATCGGAGCTCTCCGTCGCGAGCAGTGGACCGAGCATCATGCCGAGACGGATGCGGCCGTCGATCACGCCGAGTGCCTCGATCAACGCGACGAGTCCGGTCTCCCCGAAGTGCGCCTTCACGGCTGCGGTCAGCTCGTCGGTGATGGCCTGCGGATCCTGGCCATAGACTTCCGCAAACTCGAGCGCTGCGTGCTCGGCGGACGAACGGGCTCCTTTCAGGTCTGCGCGGACCCCTGAGGGCGGCTGCGCCCGGAGCTCACCCGGTGCCCCGTGCAGCTGTGCGAGACGCAGCCGGCAGAGTTCGAGCACGCGGGCCGGTACGTGCGGCTGGCGCCACACGGCCTGCCACAGCGCCTCATGGTGCCGCGCCAATTCACTGCCTGATCGGCTCAGGACGGTGGCCACTGCGGTACTGTCGAGGTGCATGCTCTCTTCCTGGCGCTACCGCAGATGAATGTCTACGCGTTCGATGCGACCGCCACTGAAAGCATAACCGGGCCCGGCCTCTTCTGGATAACGGCCGGCCGCCGATCCCATGTCGACACCAACATCGAAGGTTTCGTTGATCGAGAAGAACTTCGGTGGTGTGGCGGCCATGCGACCTTCGATCTGCGGCAAGCCGTCGACTTGCAGGCGCACCGTGCCGCCCTTCGCGTATCCACCTCCATCGTAGTCGAAATCGACGCGCACGACGTGACGACCGGCATCGAGCCGCGCATCGCTTGCGAGTTCGAGCGCACCGGCCTCGAAGGCGCGATAGGCAAACACCGGCCGGCCCTGCACATCGAGATAGAGCGACCAGCCTGCCGGCGCTCCTCCCATGGTGGCGATGACGCCGCGCGCGCGCGCGCCCGGCGCCTCGATCGTGGCGGTGAGCGTCCAGGAGCGGTTGAAGATGTTCGGCGCATCGGCCTCCGGCACCACGGCGCCAGGGTAGTAAGTGAACTCGGTGCGGCCGCGCGTGAGGCTCGGCAAATTCGCATTCAGCACCTGACCTCTGAGCGGCAGCACCTGATTGCGCTGCGCCTCCCGCATGAAGAGCGTCTGCAGCGCCTCCAGGCGCTGCGGGTCCTGCGCGGCGAGATCATGCGCCTGGCTGAAATCGTTGCGCAGGTCATGGAGTTCCCAGGTGTCCGCCTCGAAAGGTTTGCTGTCGCGCGAGATGACTTGCCAGGGCAGACGCTCATGAAAGGCCGATGCCATCCAGCCGTCGTGATAGACGGCGCGATGGCCGTAGACTTCGAAGTACTGGGTGCGATGGCGCTCGGGAGCCTGCGCATCATCGAAACTGTAGATGAGGCTCGTGCCATTGAGCGGCTTCTGCCGGATGCCATCGAGCACCTCGGGAACGGCGATCCCAGCGGCTTCGAGGACCGTCGGCAGGATGTCGTTCACATGACCGAACTGGCTGCGCAGACCGCCGTGATCCTTGATGCGCCTCGGCCAGCTCACGACCAGCGGATTGCGCGTGGCGCCGAGATGCGAAGCCACCGTCTTCATCCACTGGAACGGCGTGCTCATGGCCCACGCCCAGGCGGCCGGGTACTGGGCATAAGTATCGGGTCCACCGAAGCTGTCCAGCCTGCTCAGCGTCCTGGCGCGGTCCTCAGGCAGCCCCTGGATGGCGCCCATGTAACTGATGCTGCCCTTGAGGCCGCCCTCCGCACTGCCGCCGTTGTCTCCGACGATGTAGATGAAGAGCGTGTGGTCGAACTCCCCCACGTCCTTCAGTGCCTGCACGAGGCGCCCCACCTGTGCATCGGTATGCGCGAGGAATCCCGCATAGACTTCCATCAGACGCGCGGCAATCGTCCTTTCATCCGTACTCAAGCTATCCCAGGCGGGGAGCCCCGCCGGGCGTGGTGTGAGGTCGGTATTGGCCGGAACTACACCGAGTTGCTTCTGACGCACCAGAATCTGCGGCCGGATCGCGTCCCAGCCTGCATCGAAGTGGCCGCGATACTTTTCGATCCACGCTGGCGGCGCCTGCAGCGGCGCATGCGTCGCACCCGGCGCGAAATAAAGGAAGAAGGGCTCGTCAGGCGTGACCGAATGCTGCGCCTGCATCCATTCGATCGCCCGATTCGCAAGATCTTCCGTCAGGTGATAATCCTTGCCCTTCGGGCGCAGAACGGGTGTCGTGCCCTCGAGCAGGGTCGGCTCGAACTGATCGCTCTCGCCGCCGAAGAAACCGTAGAACTTCTCGAAGCCCTGACCCGTGGGCCAGCGATCAAAGGGGCCCGATTGCGAGATCTCCCAGTCCGGGGTCTGGTGCCACTTGCCAAAGGCCGCAGTGTTGTATCCGTTACGAAGCAACAACGTGGCGATCGTCGCGGCATCCGCTGCGTGCACACCTTTGTAGCCAGGCCGCTCGTCGGCGGAATTCATCACGGCACCGATGCCGACCGCGTGGGCGTTGCGCCCGGACAGCAGAGCTGCCCGGGTCGGCGAGCAGATGCCGGTCGTGTGGAAACGGTTGTAACGCAGCCCTTCGCGGGCCAAGGCATCGAGTGCCGGCGTCTCGACCGGGCCGCCGAAGGTCGAGGAAGCCGCAAATCCCACATCGTCGAGCAAGACCACCACGACGTTCGGGGCAGCTGCGGGCGCCTGAACCTGCAGCGGTGGCGCAGGCGACGCGGCGACCGAAGCCGCGAA
Source organism: Pseudomonadota bacterium (assembly GCA_963204795.1). GTDB lineage: Bacteria > Pseudomonadota > Gammaproteobacteria > Steroidobacterales > Steroidobacteraceae > CADEFQ01. Next base: position 2,932 of record CAUJHX010000192.1, read on the forward strand.
CAGGAGGACGACGCCCTGGGCAATACGAAGCATGAACTTTTCTCCTGCCAACTATGGCCGATCCGCCGACACCACTCCGGGAACCACCTGTTCCACGGTCAGCTTGCGGATCTCCCCTGCAAAGCGTCCCTCGTCCGCATAGTCGTCGGTAACCGGCGTACTGCGGTCAAACCCGACATCGAACGTATCGGTCATCTCCACGGTGCGCACGATCGTGCGCTCGATGCGCCCCTGCCCGACTTCACGCCCGTCGATGCGGATGCGCATGAGGCCACCCTTTCCTGCGCCCTCGGACACGAACTCATAGCGCACGGTGGACGCCCCCTCCGGCACACGCTCACTCGCCTCGATGCGATAGACACGATCGGGCCGATGGGCTCCCGCCATGAGCACGACCGGATGCCCGTCTTTCAGGTAAAAGCTCCAGCCAGCAAACTGGCTGCCGAGGGCGGCGAGCACCCCTTCGTCCGCGCCGGCACGGGTGTCGATCTCGGCCGTAAGGATGAAGGAGCCCCGGAACGTCGGCGCAAGATCCGCCGGGACACTCACGTCCTTGCCCCAATAGACGTACGAGGTACGCGGCTTCGGTCCGAGCGCCACGGCCGCCGCGAAACGCGCCAGATTCATCCGGTCGTCCAGCGGAAACACATTGTTGCGCTCCGCCTCCCGTACGAACAACGCCCTGAGCTCCGCGAGCTTGCCCGGATTCTCCACAGCCAGATTGCGTGCCTGTGAAAAATCGTGGGCCAGATCGTAGAGCTCCCAGTCGTAATCCGTGGGCAACGCCTTCCCGGCGAACGGGGTTCTCTGCCAGGTCGCCCGGATCGGCGTGGTCGAGGCCATC
>CAUJHX010000193.1 GCA_963204795.1 Pseudomonadota bacterium
CGATACAGGCTCGCCCGCATGAGCAGCATCGCCGTCGCGGGAGCCGTCATCACGACGAATACGGTGATCAGCAGCGCGTGCGGCACGAACCGCCCCGCCATCGCCGAAGGGACGATCACCGAAGCCACGATCACGCACCCAAGCCCGAGGGTGCCGCCCATCGACACGCCGTGCATGCGCGCCTGGAAGTTCGGCAGGCGCACGAGCCCCAGCGAGCCGACCAGGGTCGTGAGCCCGCCCGCGATCAGCAGCAGCGCGACGGGGATGGCCACCCAGGGCGATTCCAGTCCGGTCATGGCTCGACCACCTCGCCGCGAAGCAGGAACTTCGCGAGTGCCACGGAGCCGACGAACCCGAAGAGCGCAATGAGCAGAGCCACCTCGAAATACACGCCCGAGGCGGTACGAATGCCGAGCAGCAGGAGAGTCATCATGCCGTTCACGTACAAAGTGTCGAGCCCGAGCACGCGATCCTGCGCCGCCGGGCCGCGAATCATCCGCCAGGCCGCGAGCAGCATCGCGAGCCCCGCGCAGATGGCGGCGAAGGTGGCCGCATCGTGAATCAGCGTGCTCACGGCTGGAAGATCCTGATCAGCGGCCGCTCGTAGCGATCCTTGATCACGCGGATCCAGGTCTGCGGGTCCCGCAGATCGAGGATGTGCAGCGTGAGCATCGCGCGATCCGCCGCGTGGTCGACCCACACCGTGCCGGGGGTCGAGGTGAAGATCGTGGCCAGTACTGCAAGTCCGTGCGGATCGCGCAGGTCGAGCGGAATCTCGAGCAACCCCGAGCGGATCGTGCGATCCCGAACGAGCCCGAGGATGATGCGCCCGACCGCGATGTTCGAGCGCACGATATCCACGAAGACGATGGCCAGCAGGCTGATCGCGAGCCACGGCCTGTACAGGCGCGGCCGCAGGGGACGCAGCTTCGCAGTCCACAGTATGAGCCCCGTGGCGATCAGCGCGCCGAGCAGCGCTTGCCCGGGAGCAACCGTATCGTTGAGCACGAGCCACATTGCAGCGAGCGCAACGCCAAGCACCGGCGCCCTGCTTTTCATCGTCCCTCCCCGGTGGCGAGCACGGTGTCGATGTAGATTCGCGGAGCGCGCAATGATGCCGCGGTGTCCTCCAGAAACCCCATCGCGGGCCCAGCGGCCACGGTCAGCCCGATGCACAGAAGCACCAGCAGCGCCACCGGCCCCGCTTCGAGCACGCGCAGGCGCGGTGTATTGCGCCCCGTGGCCGACCAGAAGAGACGCATGCCGATACGCGTCAGCGCAATGAGGCTCGCGAGCCCGGCAGCGATCGTCACGCCCACCAGTATCCAGGCGGCGGTCGCCCAAGGTGCGCCTTGCGCCGCCTGTATCGCAGCGGAGAGGATCGCAAACTTCGCCACGAAACCCGAGAGCGGCGGCGAACCCGTGACCAGCAGGACGCAGAAAGCGAACATCAGGCCCATGAAGGCCATGGCCGCCGGGATCGCGACACCCACTTCAGCATCTTCGGCCTGTGGCACAGGCGCCAGCCGCACCCCGAAAGGCACGTAGTTCCCCAAGGCGACAGGCAACGGCACGGCCGAGGCCGTCGGGAACGGCACAGGCGTGCGCCATGCGCGCCCTGTCATGCCTGTCAACATGAAAAAAGCGCTCGTCGCGAGCACTGAACCGACGAGGTAGAACAGCGCCGGCGCGAGCAGCGGCGTGTGGTCGAGGCCGATGATCGTGAGCAGCAGGCCGGAGGACACGATCACTGAATAGCCGACGACTCGCGCGAGCTGCTGGGCGGCGAGTGTGCCGAAGATGCCGAAGCCCATGGTCGCGATCCCGATGTAGAACATCCCGCCGCGAAAGAGATCCGGTCGCAGCAGCGCCGAGCCTTCGATATGCGCGAGCGCATCGGCGCTGCCGATCAGCGAGCCGAGCCGCAGCAGCGCGTACACACCGACCTTGGTCAGAATCGCAAAGGCGGCGGCGACCGGCGGGCTCGCGGCAGCATAGGTGCCGGGCAACCAGAAGTTGAGCGGCCAGCAGCCTGCCTTGGTGAGAAAGGCGATGCCGAGAACGGCCGCGGCGGCATCGAAGAGCGCGCGGTCTGCGCCCGACAACGCCGCAGCTCTCGCAGGCAGGTCCGCCATGTTGAGAGTGCCCGCCACTCCGTAGATCAGCGACACACCGATCAGGAAAAGCAGCGACCCGACCAGGTTCACCACGATGTAGTGCAGCCCCATTTTCACGCGCTGCGAGTTCGAGCCGTGCAGCAGCAGCCCGTAGGATGCGGCGAGCAGCACTTCGAAGAACACGAACAGGTTGAACAAATCGCCCGTCAGGAATGCGCCGTTCACCCCCATCAGGAGCAGTTGCAGCAGCGCGTGAAAGTGCGGCCCCACCCGGTCCCAGAAAGCGAGGGAATTGATGAACACGGCGAGTCCGATGACTGCTGCGAGCGCCAGCATCAGTCCCGTCAGACGGTCGATCACGAGCACGATGCCAAACGGCGCCGGCCATGCGCCGATGGCGTACGCCCCGACGCCCTGTGGCCAGATGTCGGGAAACGCCTCGGTCGTGAGCGCCAGCAGCATGATCGCCGCAGCGAGTTGCGCGGTGATCGAGGCGCACGCGATGGCGATCCGCAGCGCCCGCGCGCGCTCTGCGAACAGCAGGAGCGTCGCCGCGGCGAGCAGCGGCAGGACGATCGGCACGGCCGGAAGGTGCCGGAACCAGGGGCTCATGGCGACTCCCGTCCGTCGACGTGGTCCGTGCCGGTCAGGCCGCGAGCCGCCAGCAGCACGACGAGCAGCAGCGCAGTCGTCGCAAAGCCGATCACGATAGCGGTGAGCACGAGCGCCTGCGGCACGGGATCCGCGAGGCTCGCCGGATCGACGGGGTGCGCGCCCACGATCGGGGCCCTGCCGGTCACGAGCCGCCCCATGCCGAAAATGAAGAGATTGACCGCATAGGAGAGCAGCGCGAGGCCAACGATCACCTGGAAGGTGCGCGGGCGCAGCAGCAGCCAGACACCCGAGCCCGAGAGCACACCGATCGCGATCGCAAAGAGGATCTCCATCGTCAAGCTTCTCTCTGGCTGCGGAACGACTGGTGCGCGAGCGCGACGAGCATCAATGAAGTCGCGCCGACGACCACGAGGTACACGCCGAGATCGAAGAGCAGCACGCTCGCGACATGCACGTCACCGACGACGGGCAGCGCCAGATCCGTACCGAAGCTCGTCAGGAACGGTTGACCGAGCGCCCAGGCCAGCACGCCGGCGCCGCCCGCCGCGAGGAGGCCGAGCGCGACCCAGTACTGCGGGTGGACCCGCATGCGCCACTCGACCCACATTGCGCCGCCGACCATGTATTGCGTGATGAAGGCCGTCGCCATCACGAGCCCGCCGACGAAGCCACCACCAGGCGCGTTGTGTCCGCGCAGCAGCAGATAGATCGCGACGAGGCCGGCCATGGGCAGGAGCAGCCGTATCAGCACCGCAGGCACCATCAGGTCGCCTGCCGGCAGCTTCGCCTCCGGATCGAAGGCGCGTCCACGTTCCTGCGCGGGCGCCTCACGCTGTGCCCGCGGCACCTCGATGCTCTCGGGCGCAGGCCGGAAGCGCCGCAACAGCACGTATACGGTCAGCGCGACGATGGCGACGACGGTAATCTCGCCCAGCGTATCGAAGCCGCGGAAATCGACGAGGATCACGTTGACGACATTGCGCCCGCCTCCTTCGGGGAGCGCACGCCCGATGAAGAAATGCGCGATGTCACGCACCGGCGCGCGGGTCAGCATCGCAAAGGACAGCGCAGCCAGGCCACCGCCGACGACGAGGGCGAGCAGGAAGTCGCGCACGCGCCGTGCGCGTGCGCGCCGCGTGCGCCGATCCGGATCGTCGAGCTCAAGGCGCCGCGGCAGCCAGCGCAAGCCGAGCAGCAGCAGCACGAGCGTGACGACCTCGACCGCGACCTGCGTCAACGCGAGATCGGGCGCCGAGAACCACGCGAAGGTCAGGCTGGTGAAAAGCCCCGCGCCTCCCAGCATGATCAAGGCCGCCAGCCGATGGAACTTCGCCTGCACGGCGGCTCCGACCGCACAGATGCAGCCCACCAACCAGGGCAGGACGTACACAGGATCGATCGGGGTCAGCGGCACGCCGCCGCCCGACAGACCGCTCGCGGCAAGCGGGATGGCGGCGACGGCGAGCGCCAGACAGACGATCAGGAGGAGCTGCGGCTGCTGGCGTCGCGAGGAAGCGAAGCGCACCATGCGCTCGGCGAAGCGGTGCAACACGACAATCAGGATGTCGAACACGCGTCGGCCATCGAACGGCGCGCGCAGCGGTGCCTGACCTGTCGCACGCTGGCCGTAGAAGTATCGTAGCAGGTATAGGCCGACACCGCCCACGAGCGCGATCACGCTCATCAGGAACGGTACGGTGAATCCGTGCCAGACGACGAGGCTGTAGGCAGGCGTGGCGAACCCCAGGATCGATTGCACGGCGAGCGCGAGTGCCGGCCCGATAGTGCGCGCCGGCAGGATGCCGACCAGGAGGCAGGTGAGCACCAGCAGCACACCCGGCAACAGCATCCAGCGGGTCGGCTCGTGCGGAATGCGCGGCAGAGCGCGCGCGGGCGCGCCAAAGAACACCTGGTGCACGAGGCGCAACGAGTACGCGACGCTGAAGACGCCCGCGAGGGTCGCGAGTGCCGGCAGGCCGACGCGCAGCAACGGTTCCTCACCGGCGAAGATCGCCTCGGCGAAGAACATCTCTTTCGACAGGAAGCCGTTGAGCAGCGGCACGCCGGCCATGGCGGCCGCGGCGACGGTGGCGATCGTCGCGGTGATCGGCATCGCACGCGCGAGTCCGTTCAGACGCCGCAGGTCGCGTGTGCCTGCCTCGTGGTCGACGATGCCGGCCGCCATGAAGAGCGTCGCCTTGAAGGTCGCGTGGTTCATGATGTGGAAGACCGCGGCGACGAGCGCGAGCGGACTGTTCATGCCAAGGAGCAGCGTGATGAGGCCGAGGTGGCTAACGGTGGAGTACGCGAGCACACCCTTCATGTCGCGTTGAAAGAGCGCTGCGGCCGCACCGAGCAGCAGCGACGCGAGCCCCGCACCGCAGACGAGCGCGAACCAGAGATCGGTGCCCGCGAGCACGGGCCAGAGGCGCGTCAGCAGGAAGACGCCGGCCTTGACCAAAGTTGCGGAATGCAGGTACGCGGACACGGGCGTTGGTGCCGCCATCGCGTGCGGCAGCCAGAAATGGAACGGAAACTGGGCACTCTTCGTCAGCGCCCCGAGCAGGATCAGTCCGAGCATGACCGGATACCAGGGATGCGCACGGACCGTATCGCCCGCCGCGAGCACCCTGTCGAGGTCGAAGCTGCCTGCGATCGTACCGAGCATGATGACACCGGCGAGCAGGCAGAATCCGCCCGTTGCCGTCACGGTGAGCGCCATGCGCGCGCCCTGGCGCGCCTGCGCGCGGTGGTACCAGTACGCGATCAGCATGAAGGAACTGAAGCTCGTCAGCTCCCAGAACACCACGAGCTGGATCAGGTTGCCGGACAGCACGATACCGAGCATCGAGCCCATGAATGCCAGCAGGAAGGCGAAGAAGCGCGGCACCGGATCCTGCGGCGACAGGTAATAGCGCGCGTAAATCACGACCAGCGTACCCATCAGCGACACGAGCAGCGTGAAGAGCCAGGCGAAGCCGTCGAGCCGCAGGCTGAAGGCGAGGCCTGCCTGGGGCAGCCAGGGCAGCACGAAGTGCAGGACGGCGCCACTTGCCACGCGGCCGTAGAGACCGAGGGTGAGCACCGTGCAAGCGAGCGCGATCCCGCCCGCAAGCCACGACTCGGCATTGCGCGCATTCGCAGGCAGGAATGCGGCGCACAGGCTGCCGAGGAACGGCAGCAGGACGATGAGCGCGAGCGACGGAGAATGCTCCATATCGCGCGCACTTTTAGCACACGTCAGGTCATGAAGCCGAGATCACGCTGGGTGAAATTGTCGATGCCCGGTGCGATACGCGCGAGATCGGCATCGAGCACGCCGAACCAGCGCGCCAGTGTCGCGGCGTACTGATCCGACGACGTCGTCGGAATGAAGCGCCCGCCGCCGACGTCGTCGGCACCGTCCGCTGCGAGAGTCGCCCCGAGGCGAAGCACCGGGTAATTGCCGTAGATGTTCCTGCCGCGCACCGCGCCGCCGACGACGAGCTGCACACCACCCCAGGCGTGATCGGTGCCATCGCCGTTGGAGGTGAGCGTGCGCCCGAAATCCGATTGCGTGAATGCGGTGACGTTCTGCGCAATACCCATCTCGACCGTTGCGCGATAGAAGGCATCGAGGCAGGCGCTCACGTTCGCGAGCAATCCCGGCTGATCCTGCACCTGATCGTCGTGGGAATCGAAGCCGCCCGTGGCGACGAAGAAGATCTGGCGCGAGGCCTGCAGCGTGCCCCGCACCGCGATCATCTCGGCGACGGTTTTCAGCTGCGTGCCGAGCGGTGATGCCGGAAACGGCGTGGCGAACGGCACGGGATTCGGCGCCCGCACGGTCGCGAGCGCGGCGTTGACCGTTTGCGCAGACTCGAGCGCGCGTTGCTGCACCCCCGAATACGCACGTTCGTAAATGGTGCCGTACGCAGCACGCGCAACCGTCTCGAAACCGTTCTTGCGCGCGACGGAAAGCGCATCGGTGCCGTCGAGGCCGAAGAATTCGACCGGGCCCGTCGCGCCGATGACGTAGGAACCCGCACTCTCTCCGGCCTGAAAGAGCGTCTGGCCCGAGAGCGACACATTGAGGGGAATCGCCGGTCCGGTCTGCGCGCCGAGCGCATCGGAGATGCGTCCGGCCCAGCCGGTATTCGACTGTGCGCGCCCGCGCAGCGAGTGCCACTGATCCTGCTGATCGTTGTGGGAAAAGAGTTGCGGCGGCAGCGGCACGGAGCGTGCCTGATACTGCGCGAGCGAAGTGGACGTGATGAGCGGCCCCACGTTCGCGATGAGGGCACAGGCTGCATCCTGCTCGAAGAGCGCAGCGATTTCCGGCATCGAGGGATGCAGCCCGAGCGCGGCACCGTTCGGCAGAGGCGTGACCGGCGTGATCGGCAGCAGGGTCGCCTGGTCGACGGCGAGATTCTGGCGCGCGAGCTGGTAGGCCTGGTACTCGGCCGCGCTGCGCGGCACGACCATGTTCCAGGAGTCGTTGCCGCCGAAGAGGAATACGCATACGAGCGCCTTGTAGTCGGCGAACCGCGCGTACGCATTGACGGCCTGCGCGTACACGGCATCCGGCAACCGGCCGAAGGCGTAAGCCGCCCCGCCCGCGGCAGCGAGTTTCAGGAGCTGACGACGCTTCATGAAGAGTTTGCGGTTCATGGGAATCCCCTTCAGCGCTGCGCGGCGAACTCGGGCGAGCTCGCGATGAGATACAGTGCTTCGGCGACCTTCAGTCCACCGAGACCTGCCGGCGCACGCTCGATGGCCGCTCGGGCCTGCGATTCCAGGGTGGCGGAGATCCCGCCACCGAGAAGCTTGCCGGCAATGCGTGTCACGAGGGCGGCCGGGTCGTTGGCGAGCGCCATTTCGGCGCTGACATCGATGAACACGAGATCCGGCTGGACCTCCGGCCTCACGGCCGGACACCCGGTGACCGGTGCCGAGGTGTAACAGTAGGTCTGCACGAAGAAGTAGTTCGTGAGCAGCGTCGCGAGATACTCGGTCGTGATCTGCATCTCGGGCGCGACGAGATCCAGATCGGCCACCTCGCCGGGTGGCGCGTAGAAGGGACTGAAGAAATTGAACACGGAAGGCGCCTGCAGTGGCCCCTGCCCCGCTACAGCGGCCGGACTCTGCACGTTGTAGCGGCCGCTTTGCGAGCGTCCGCCGTACGCGCGCCACAGCTGGGTCACGCGCAGCAACGGCTCCTTCAGCTTGCCGGCAGTCGAAACATCCGGGGCGCTGCGCGCTTGCGCATCGAGCAGGATGGCCCGCACCACGGCACCGAGGTTGCCCCTGCGCCCGGTTCCGTCGTTGTTGAACACCTGCGCGACACGCTGCACGTAGGCGGGCGAGGGATTGCTCGTCACCAGCCGCTGGATGAGCTGCTTCGAAATGAAAGGCGCGACGTTCGGGTGATTGAAGATATTGTCGAGCGCGTCGTCGAGATCCCGCGCCGGGTCGGCGGGGTTACGCGCCGGAATTTCGGCGAGTGCTGCGCCCGCATAACCCAGCAGCTTCTTCGCTCCGGTGTCGTGCTGAACGGCATACGCTTGCATCGGCTGCACCTGGTTCTGCAGCGACGGGCGCGCCTGGCCGAAGCTCGCGGCGCCCGCCCAGTTCCAGCCGGTGTAGACGTGGGCGAACCCCTCGATGTTCGACTGATCGTAAACGGGAACCGTCTGTCCCTGATTGTCCGTGGCCGGTGTGCCGTCGATATTGAGCTGCACGAGCCCGATGGTGAACAGTTGCATCAGCTCGCGCGCATAGTTTTCGTCGGGACGGATGTTGCGCGCGGCATCGGGCTTCTGGTTGCCGAGCATCGAGAGGTAGACGCCCATCGCCGGATGCAGCGTCACGTCTTCCATGAGCTGGCGAAAGTCACCGAAGGCGTCGCGGGCGAGCAGGTCGTAATAGTCGGCGAGCGCATACGGGGCGTTCTGCAGCGCGCTCTGCTGCGAGACCACCATGATCTCGGAGAGCGCGAAAGCCACACGTTGCCGCAACTGGTCCGGGCCGTTGACGACATTGCGAAACCAGATGTCGACGCGATCGTTGTTCAGGCGGCCGATGTTCTGCACGGGCTGCGGCAGGGAAGCGTACACCGCCTGCAGGTGCGGGAGCTGCAACGACACCGGTTGCTGGAGCTGCTCATCGATCCAGCGCGCGTAGGCGTTGCTCGCATCGCCGAGCGACTGCAGGCGCTGGGCCTCGGCTTCGGTTGCGCCGAAGGTCGCCCGATTCAGAAACGCGAAGGCCTCTGCCTTGCTGACGCCCGCTGGTGGGGGCGGTGGGGGGTTGTCGCCACCTGAACTGCCCGAACCACCACCGCAGGCGGTGGCGAGCAGGCCTGCCACCATCGCCACCGCGAGCCGCAGCCGCGATCCGTGCAACAACGAGCCCATGGCATTCTCCCTGCGAACGAGTCGTCCGGACTTCAGAACGGACTATGGGCGTCGCGGTTGACACGCGTCCAGCTGTCGCCATGCGCCGTCAGGAGACCCTTCGCAATGAGGCTGCCGCCGAGTGCACAGAAATAAAGGTAGCCACGGAGGTCGCCGAAGCGGGCGATCACGGCCCGCACCTTGCGCTCGTCCTGCGTGCCGAGCAGTGCGCGCAGGTTGCGATCCGCACCGACATCGCCAGGCGGAAATACGTCGAGCCGACCGCAACCACGCAGCAATACGAGCCCCGCAGTCCAGGGGCCCACGCCCTTGAGCGCCGTGAGGTGTGCAATGGCAGCGGGAGTGGCCAGTGACTCGAGCTGCCCTTCGTGCAACTCCTCGCGTGTGATCGCCGCCGCCACCGCCTGCAAAGTGCCTGCCTTCTGCATCGAGAGCCCGCAGGCACGCAGTGCTGCCGGTCGTGCCGCAGCGATCACCGCAGCAGCCGGGAACGCGCGATGGCTTTCGCCGCCGTGCTCCACCGACGCACCGAACTTCTCGACCAGACGCCCGACCACAGCCACGCCCGCGTCGAGGCTCACCTGCTGGAACGGAACGACGCTTGCAAACGCCTCGAAGAGGCTCGCGAAACGCGGGGGACGCAGGCCGCGCAGCGCGTGCGCTGCGACCCTGATCGTCGGCTCACCTGCTGCCCGCGCGTGCAACGGCGCAGGATCGATGTCGAGTCCCAGCAGCCGACGCAACGCGCGCGCGACTTCACGGCGCACCGCGGCGTTTCCCCCGGCGCCACGCACGAGCAAACGCAGGTCTGGCGCATCGATGCTGCCGCGATCGACCACCTCGGCCAGCGCGAGGCCGCGGGAGGTTTCGAACACCCGTCGATAGCGACCATCCGTCCACACATCGACCCGATTCGTCGGCCGGCGCTGCAACACCCGCACGGTCGCCTCGAGATCGAACGGCCCGCGAGTCGCAAGCTTCATCGCTGCGACCGGCTGATCCTCGCCGTGAGAAAGTCGCCCAGCACCTTGGCGCTGTTGTGCTCGACGTCGTGCGCGCTGTAGAGCAGCGTGACATTGCCGCGTCGTGCGGCGGACATCAGTGTCGCCCAGGTTTCCGGGTGTTCCGTGAGCTCCGCGCGATAGCGGCGGCGAAACTCCTGCCAGCGCTCGACGCGGTGCCCGTACCACTGCCGCAGCGCTGCGCTCGGCGCGACATCCTTCAGCCAGGCATCGGCAACGAGCGCCTCCTTCTTCATGCCCCGGGGCCACAGGCGCTCGACCAGAAAGCGGCGCCCGTCGCCGCGCGCGGGGTCTTCATAGACACGTTTGGCGCGAATCATGCGGGCTCCTCCTCAGTCTTCGAGCACCCTGTTGACCCTGTCCCAGTCGACCAGTTCGTCGAGAAACGTGCGCAACCAGGCGCCACGGCGGTTCTGGTGATCGAGATAGTAAGCATGTTCCCACAAGTCGACCGCGAGCAGCACGACGTGGCCCCGCACGAGCGGTGTATCACCCGCGCCCGTCGTGAGCAGCCGGATGCGATCGCCCTTCCAGGTGAGCCAGAGCCAACCGTTGCCGAACAGGGTGGCCGCTACGCCATGAAACCGGCGCGCGAAGCGCTCGTAGCTGCCGAAACGCTCACGAAGGCAATCGCCGATGGCACCGTACGCGGCGCCGCCGCCACCCGCGCGCATCGACTCCCAGAAACAGGCGTGATTCCAGGCTTCCGCCGCGTGGCGATACAGGGTTCGCAAGCGCGGCGCGCGGCTCGCGCTGCAGACGAGTTCCTCGAGCGTCAGATGGCCCAGACCCGCGCGCTGCGCGAGCGCCGCGGTGCGCTCGAAGTGATCGAGGTGATGGCGCGCGAAATGAAACGAGAGCGCGTCCTCTGACATGGCCGGTTCGAGATCGTCGAACGCGAACGGCAACTGCGGCAGCAGGAGACCCATGCCCCTTCGACCCGTTGCGGCATTGATCGTTCCGCGCTCGCGTCGGGACACGCGCGCATGACATCACTGCAATGCGCGCTGCACGGCCGGGTGCACGATGCGACCGGCGGTGACATTCACGCCCTCGCGCAAGCCTGGATCGCGCGCGGCGGCTTCCTGCCAGCCGTGGGCCGCGAGCTGATGCACATAGGGCACCGTCACGTTGTTCAGCGCGAACGTCGACGTGCGTGGCACGGCACCGGGCATGTTCGTCACGCAATAGTGGATCACGCCTTCATCGACGTAGGTCGGGTTGGCGTGCGAGGTCGGCCGGCTCGTCTCGAGGCAGCCGCCCTGATCGATCGCGATGTCGACGGCGACTGCGCCCGCTCCCATCCGCCGCAACATCTCGCGGGTGACGACCCGCGGTGCCGCAGCACCCGGAATCAGCACTGCGCCCACCAGCAGGTCTGCGCCCTCGAGAGCCGCCCCGATCGCCTGCGGCGAGGAGAAGAGGACCCGCGCCCGCCCCGCAAACAGCTGGTCGAGTTCGCGCAAGCGCGACACGGATCGCTCGAAGATCGTGACATCGGCGCGCAGGCCTGCCGCCATCTCGGCCGCGTGACTGCCCGATACGCCGCCACCGATCACGACTACGCGCGCCGGCGCCACGCCGGGAACTCCGCTGAGGAGCACTCCCCGGCCGCCGAATGTCTTCGTGCAATATTGCGCGCCGACCTGCACCGACATGCGCCCCGCGACTTCGCTCATCGGCGTGAGCAGTGGCAGCGAGCCATCCGGACCGACGACGGTTTCGTAGGCAATCGCGGTGCACCCGGATGCCATCAACGCTTCCGCCTGCGCCCGATCGGCGGCCAGGTGCAGATAGGTGAAGAGCACCTGGCCCTGCGCCAGGCGCCGGCATTCCTCGGGCTGCGGTTCCTTGACCTTGACGATCAGCTCTGCGCTGCGGAAGGTTTCTTCGGCGTCCGCCGCGATCCGCGCGCCCGCGGCAGCATAATCCTGATCACTGAAGCCGATCGCGGTGCCGGCGCCCGTTTCCACCGTGAGCTCGTGACCGGCCGCCGCGAGCCCCCGGACCGCTTCGGGGACAAGCCCGACGCGGTACTCGTGATTCTTGATTTCGCGCGGCACACCGATCTTCATGGCCCGACTCCCCCGGGGATGTGGAGTCGCATTCTGGATCCTGAGGCGCCGCAGACGCTGCCATTTACACGACAAGCGAACGCGCGATGCGCAATAATCTTGCGGATGGATAGCGTCGATCGACGGCTTCTTGCAGCGCTACAGCGCGACGGGCGGGCGACCAACGCAGCGCTGGCCGCTCATCTCGGCCTGTCGGAGTCCGCCTGCCTGCGCCGCACGCGTCGCCTCGAGGTGGCGGGCATCATCCGGGGCTACGGTGCCCGCATCGACACCGGTGCAGTGGGCCTCACGGTACGCGTGCTCGTGCGCATCACGCTCAAGAGCCAGACTGACCGTGACTTCAGCGCGTTCGAGCGGGCAGTACAGGCGGTGCCAAACGTGCTCGACTGTTTCCTCACGACCGGCCAATGGGACTACGAGCTGATCGCGATCGCCCGCGATGCAGCCGACCTCGAGCGGCTGCACAGCACGGTGCTCACGAAACTGCCGGGAGTGGCGCGCGTGGAGTCGAGCTTCGTCCTGCGCCA
>CAUJHX010000194.1 GCA_963204795.1 Pseudomonadota bacterium
AGTTCGACGCGCAGCGCGGCGCGATCGGATTCGGCGGGAAAGATGTCGATGAGATCACCACGCACCCGGTAAGTGCCGGCGCTCAGGTCGAGCTCATTGCGCGTGTACTGCATGTCCGCGAGACGGCGCAGCAGCTGGCGCTGGTCGAGCCGGTCGCCGCGCTTCAGATGCAGCACCATGGCGAAATAGGCTTCCGGGTCACCGAGGCCGTAGATCGACGATACGGTCGCGACGATGATCGTATCGCGCCGCTCGAGCAGTGCCTTGGTAGCCGACAGGCGCATCTGCTCGATATGCTCGTTGATCGAGGCGTCCTTCTCGATGTAGGTGTCGCTCGAGGGAACGTAGGCTTCCGGCTGGTAGTAGTCGTAATAGGAAACGAAGTACTCGACGGCGTTTTCCGGGAAGAATTCGCGGAACTCGCCGTAGAGCTGCGCGGCGAGCGTCTTGTTGTGAGCAATCACGAGCGTGGGGCGTTGCACGCGCGCGATCACGCTCGCTACCGTGAAGGTCTTTCCCGATCCCGTGACGCCGAGCAGCGTCTGGTGCGCGAGGCCGTCGGTGAGCCCCGCGACGAGCTTTTCGATCGCCTGCGGCTGATCGCCCGCGGGCGCGTAGTCGGCGCGCAGACTGAAGAGCGGCGCGGCTGAATCGGCGCTGGTGTCCATGGTGGCGGCGATACGAACCTCGGGGATGATCGGGTAATATAACGCGGTCTCCGTCCCACCCGCAGGTTTCTCCCGTGCCACTACCGGTCTCCCGTCGCGTCCAGCGCGTCAAGCCTTCCCCCACTCTCGCCGTTACCGCGCGCGCAGCGAAGCTCAAGGCGGAAGGCAAGGATATCGTCGCACTCGGCGCAGGCGAGCCGGATTTCGACACCCCCGCTCATATCGCCGCGGCGGGCGTCGATGCGATCCGGAGCGGCTTCACCCGCTACACGAATGTCGACGGTATCAACGAGCTGAAAGACGCGATCATCGCGAAATTCCGCCGCGACAATGGCATCGAGTACGAGCGCCCGCAGATCATCGTCTCGAGCGGCGCGAAGCAGACGATCTACAACCTCTGCATGGCCGTGCTCGACCCGGGCGACGAGGCGATCATCCCCGCGCCATACTGGGTGTCCTACCCCGACATGGTGCTGCTCGCCGACGGGTTGCCCGTGATGCCTTTTGCGGGCGCGAATCAGGGTTACAAGATCACTCCGCGTCAGCTCGAAGCGGCCATCACGCCGAAGACCCGCCTCGTGCTGCTGAACAGCCCGTGCAACCCGACGGGTGCCGCGTACACCCGCGCCGAGTTGCGGGCGCTCGGCGACGTGCTGGTCGCGCATCCGCGCATCGTGATCGGCACCGACGACATGTACGAGAAAATCTATTGGGCCGACGAGCCGTTCTGCAGCCTGCTGACCGCCGTGCCCGAGCTCTACGACCGCACCGTCACGATCAACGGCTGCTCGAAGGCCTACGCGATGACCGGCTGGCGCCTCGGTTACTGCGGCGGCCCGAAAGAACTCGTCACCGCGATGTCGACGATCCAGGGCCAGTCCACCTCGAACGCCTCGAGCATCACCCAGCGCGCGGCCGTCGTCGCGCTGAATGGCGACCAGCAGTGTGTCGCCGAAATGAATGCGCAGTACCGGAAGCGCCACGACTATGTTGTCGAGGGGCTCAATTCGCTGCCCGGTATCTCATGCCTGCCGGGCGCGGGGACCTTCTACGCGTTCGCGGACGTCAGTGGCGCAATGCACGGCATGGGCTGCCGGGACGACAACGCGTTCGCAGAACTGCTGCTGAATGAGGGCGGTGTGGCAGTCGTGCCCGGATCGGGCTTCGGCGCGCCGGGCCACATGCGCATCTCGTTCGCCTGCAGCATGGAGACGCTCGAGAAGGCGGTCGATCGCATGGCGCGCGTGCTCCGCTCGGGGGCGGCGGCGAAGACCGCCTGATCACCGCTCCCTTGACGGGTCCGCGCAAGTCCTTGAGAATTCGCGCCCTTCTCGTCTCCCGTTCCCCGGTAGCTCAGCGGTAGAGCGTCGGACTGTTAATCCGTTGGTCGTTGGTTCGAGTCCAACCCGGGGAGCCATTTTAACGCCCGAGACCATCCCAAGAGATGGCTTCTTCCTGACGCGTAGCTTTCCCTCCGCAATACCAGCGTCGCAACGCACGTCGCCTTGAGCGACGCGATTGAGCAGGGCGTCCTCTTCTGCAACATGCTCATGGAAAATCGCGCCGAGGAGACGTAAAGGAGACAGACCTTCTCCGACGATTCCAGGTTACTGACGCGAATGACGACTTGGAATCGGTTGTTTTGCCCCTTCCATTCACGTCTCCTCTCGAGGTCTACAGCGACCCACGAAGTCACTCATCTGCTACCCGCGGTGCGCGCCCAAGCAACGGTGTCCTCTACGTCCTGTTGCGAAATCTCGAGCTCGGCCAGCTTCGCACGCACGGCATCAGCCCGCTGAATTCGCACTGGGATCAGGACGATCTGCCCGCCTTCTGCACGGACCTCGTGGTACCGGGGGTCGCCTATTGCTTTCGTGACAGCCTTCGGCAGAGAGGCCGCGCATGGCTGAAGCGCCACGCGGCCCTCGTCACCGTATCCGGATGCGCGCCTGCGCGGCCCGCACCTCGTCCTCGGTGAAGACCGCGGCGAACGGGACCTCCGTCTCGAGGAAGTCCGCGACGTCACGCAAAGCGATGCCCAGGGATTGCATCTTCGCCGTGTCCATGTGGATCTGGTTGCTGGCGACGTCGCCGAAGAACTGCACGATGCTGCCGCCGCCAGGCGTGAAGCGTGCGTCGATGCGCTGGACGATCTCATCGAGAAAGTACCGGCCGCCGGGTTTCGGCTCGTTCGGCATGCCGTGATCGGCCGCAACGGCGAGAACGTAGCGGCCGGCCCCCGCCTTGCGCTCGACGATCCCCACGATGCGTGCAACCTGCCGATCGAGCTCTGCGACCTCCTCCCTGATTTCGGCCGAAGCGGGACCGTATGCGTGGCCGACGTAATCGGGCCCCTTCAGGTTGACGAGCACCATGTCCGTCACGTCATCGGCGCCGATCGGCACAGCCTCGAGGACCGCGGCGAGCGCGTCTCCCTCGAACCGCTGGAAAACCGCAGATGCGCGGAAGTTTGTCGGGCTCGAAATGTCATGGCCCAGCCAGGTGCCGCCCGCTTCCGTCCAGTAGGGGCGCGCGGTGAACGCCTCGAGGGCCTGCGGCATCCGGTAGCACTCCTTGTTCGTCTCCCAGCCGCCGTCGCCGGTCGCGCTGTAGCTGGCGGCGAGCACCGGGCGTCCGTCGATGAGGCAGGCGCCATGACCCACGAGCCCAGCGGTCGCGCGGATCGCGCCGCCCTGTCCGATGATGACGGCCTTGCCGTCCGTCTGGATGTTCCAGATGTCGGCGAGCGTCAGCGCCATCATTTCGCCGGGATCCAGCCCGTCGTACACGGGTTGGGGCTTGCCGGTGATGCGGTTGAAAAGATTGTTGACGGCGAGGCCGTGGATGCGCGGTTCGGCGCCCGTGCCGATGTTGGCGTGGCCGACCGCGGTCAGCGTCGGGACCGAGGTCACGTGCGCGTTGCCGAACCAGGCGCCCTCGCGGCGCAACCGTGAAAGCGTGGGCAACACGTCGCGGTACGTATCGAAATAGTCCGCGCGCGTGCCGTCGGCCACGAGCAGGACGATCACCCGCGGCCGAGCCGTGCCGGGCGCCAGCGCCTTGCGCAGCGACCGGCCGACGGCCGTGGCCGCGGGCACAGTGCCGAGAAGTTCGGCGAGCGTCGGGACGAGATCCTGCTGCGAGACGCGCTCACCCGACACGAGCGTCCTGATGAACGGCGGACCGTACAGCAGCAGCGGGATGTGCGTGTCGTAGCTCCACGGCGAACCATGCATGAACGTATAGAGTGGATTGCGGCCGACGACGAATTCCCCCTCGCGCGGCACGAAGAACAGCTGTCCGCTGCGCCCGGGAAAGTAGCCGCGGGCGACGGCCTCGAGCCAGGCCTCCCGCTGCGCGACAGTAGCAACGACAGCCGATGTGCTCGCGGGCCCGGCGCCGGGCGCAGCGGCGGGTCCTGCGGGCGCGACCGAGCGGCAGGCCGCAGCCGTGGCGACGACGACGGCAGCGAAGAACACCAGGCGCAGGGGTTTCATCCGGCCTACTTTATAGGAATACGTCGGACGTGGGCCGGCGAGCCCGCGCCACCCGCCCACCTTCCGGGCTGACGTTCCCGGCGCGCTGGCGCCACCGCCGCGCGTAGCCTGCTGTGCGGAGCGAACACCCCGTGGTAGCGCGTCAGGTGCATCCTCGGCGGCGGCACCAGCGCCGCGAGCCTCGCCATGAAATCCCAGCGCCTCGAGCACGAGGTGCGTGGTGCCGTCACGGTACGAAGACGTCACATACTGCCCGGTATCAGTCGAAATATTCGGCCGTCATCCATTACCCGCTGCATCCGCTGCGCGGCGAGCAGGTCGAAGTCATCGGCGAGCGCGACGCTGAGGGAGTCCTGATCGTACGGCTCGCCGACGGCCTACCCTTTTACCTTCCCGCGTGGATGACCGAACCCGATGCCGCGCAGATTGAGACCCGCGCGACCCCGAGGCTGAGCATGACCGCACTCGAGGACCTGCAGCGCGTGCTGAAGGGCATTCTATCGTGCCTATCCGAAGCTCCCTCGGTCGCCGGAGAGGAACATGCGCAAGTGTCATCGCGAACGCCAGCTCGATCTGCTGGCACTGACCGGACCGGAGTCAACGCAAGCTCTGCCGGAGGACGTGCGACGCGAAGCGCGCGACGCGCTTGGAATGCTGCTGATCGAAGTGATCGTGGCCGAGCGCGGCGAGGAGACGGGCGATGAACAAGATCAGCGCTGAGCATCTGAACCGCAGTGCGGTGGTGTACATCCGGCAATCGACGGTGGTGCAACTGAAGCTCAACACCGAGAGCCGCAGACGCCAGTACGGGCTGCAGGAGCGCGCCCGGGCGCTGGGCTGGAGCGAGGTCATCGTGATCGACGAGGATCTGGGACGCTCAGGCTCAGGTATCGTGCGCCCCGGATTTGAGCGATTGCTCGCAACGGTTTGCCGTGGCGGCGTCGGCGTGGTGCTGTCGATCGAGGCCTCACGCCTGGCGCGCAACGGCCGCGATTGGCACACGCTGCTGGAGTTCTGCGGCTTGGTCGGCACGCTCATCGTCGACGAGGATGGCGTCTATGACCCACGGCTGCCCAACGACCGGTTGCTGCTCGGCATGAAGGGCACGATGAGCGAGCTGGAACTGTCGCTGCTGCGCCAGCGCAGCCACGAGGCGGTCAAGCTCAAGGCCAGCCGCGGGGAGCTGTTCACCTCGGTGCCCGTCGGGTATGTGCGCACCGAACCGGATCGGATCGAGAAGGACCCGGACGAGCGCGTACGCGCCGCGCTTGATCTGGTGTTCCGCAAGTTCATGGAGCTGCAGAGTGTGCGCCAGGTGCATCTGTGGCTGCGAGAAGAGCGGGTCGACTTGCCGTTCGTCGATTACGTGGACTCAGTGCGGGTCGTACGCTGGCGGCCGCCTGTGTACTCGACCGTGCTGCGGGTACTGAGGAACCCGACCTACGCCGGCGCCTACGTGTACGGTCAGCGCGGCAGCGCGACCCGCATCGAAGCCGGCCGCAAGAAGGTGCGCCGGGGCATTGCCCGTCCCATGCACGAGTGGGAGGTGTTGCTCAAGGGCCAGCACGAGGGCTATATCTGCTGGGCCACGTTCGAGCAACACCAGCGGATCATCATGCACAACAACACCAGCCGTGGAGGGGCGGTACGCGGAGCAATCCGCCGCGGCGAGGCATTGCTGGCGGGACTGCTGCGCTGCGCTCATTGCGGTCGCCGGCTGCAGGTGCGATACGGCGGCGTCGACGGCAGCGTGATCCGCTATGACTGCCGCAGCGCGCTGTTCCGTGACGGTCCGGGTAACGAGTGCATCAGCTTCGGCGCGCTGCGTGTCGAGACCGCGGTTGTCGAGGAACTGTTACGTGTGCTCGCACCAGACGGTTTGCGCGCTGCCCTGGAAGCCGCCGAGACGCTCGCAAGCGAGCGTGATGATCGTCGCCATCAACTGGCGCTCGCACTGGCTCAGGCGCAGTTCGAAGCCGCTCGCGCCAAGCGCCAGTACGACGCGGTCGATCCCGAGAACCGCCTGGTGGCGGCCGAGCTGGAGCGACGCTGGAATGAGCGGCTTGCCGATCACCGGGGCATCCAGGAGCGCATCGGAGTTCTTGACCGCGAACCGGATGGACGCTTGAGCGCTGCGGAACGTAATCGGCTCATGCCGCTCGGCCATGACCTGGCGCAGGCGTGGGGCCATCCTGCGGCGCGGCCCGAGACCCGCAAACGCATCCTGCGCAGCGTGCTCGTGGAAGTCGTCGTACGCGTCCTGGATACCGATCGCATCGAGCTGACACTGCACTGGCGCGGCGGCGATCACACGCGCACCGCGGTCATCCGGAGCAAGACGGGGCAGCACCGCTGGAGCACCCCGGCCGATGTGAAGACCCTCATCGAAGTGCTGGCCCGCCAAACCATTGATCGCAAGATCGCCGCGATCCTCAACCGCGCCGGCAAGCGCACCGCGCGCGGCCACACATGGAGCGAGAATCGAGTGCGGGTGTTCAGGAACGATCACAACATCCCCACGTATCGCCAGGGCGAACGCGCCGAACGAGGCGAAGTGACAGTGCGCGAAGCCGCAGCGATACTCGCCGTGCACAACATGACGTTACTGCGTTTGATCCGTCGCGGCGTGTTGCCGGCACGCCAGCTTGCTCCTGGAACGCCCTGGGTAATCCAGCGCGCCGATCTCGATGCACAGACCGTGCGCCACGCGATCACGCCACAACGAGCCCGTCCGGAAACAGTCAACGCGGATCAGGGTTCTCTCGATCTATCAACGACGTAGGAAGGTAGAGCATCATGTCGCAACACCGTACGGGCTCTTGAGGGCATACCGCACATGACCCGACGAGCTCATGGCCATGCGCTCGGTAGCCACCGGCGGGCGGCTCACATTACGACACAGGCGTTCGAGCTTCGGGCGCTGGTGCGGCGCGATGTCGATGCCGGCGCGAGCGCGATTACCGATGCCATGCTGTTCGCGGCGGCCGAGGCGCTCGCCGATCTCGCGCCCGACGACGATGTCGCTCCGAATCCGCTGGACCGCGATGTGCACGCCGCCGTCGCCGCACGCGTCCGCGCGGCTGCCGAATGAACCGGATGCGACGCCGGCTCAGTGCACTTGGGCGTCGGCAGGGTCAGCGAAACGCCGGTGGAAATCGCGAAGGTCGATCGTGAATTCGTCGCGGCGCAGAAATTCCTCGTCGGACAGCTGCGCCTGCTTCTCCCCTGCCTTGTACCACGCGCCATACTCGGGGATCTCGGATGCAAACTTCCCGTAGTGCGTGGAGTAGGTGCGGACTTCGATCCTCGGGGGGTCCGTATCAAGCCGAAACTTCAGCAGCCGCAGCCATCCGTCGCCTGTCTGGCCGGCGACGCCGGCATCAATGGCAGTCTGGCCACGCCCCTGATAGTCGGCCATTATCTGATAGACCGGATTCCCGACCCGGTTGGTATCAACGCTGAAGCCCTGTCCGCTGACATGGCCACTCAGCACCAAGAATATCTGATCGTGCCGGCTCAGAAATTCATCCCAGATCTTCTCAGGGTCGTTGTCCAGCGGATCGAGCACGCTGTTCAGGGGGTTGGAGCCCAT
>CAUJHX010000195.1 GCA_963204795.1 Pseudomonadota bacterium
AGTGTCGATCGCACGATCGCCGCGCAATGCGCAGGGTTTGCGACGTTGAGTTCGTGTGTCGAAGCGGCATCGCCCAGTTCGCCCTTGACCGCGGACAGCCCGGCCATGTTGATGTCGCCCAACACGACCCGCGCACCCTCCTTGACGAGCCTCGTCGCCACCGCGCGACCGATGCCGGAAGCCGCACCGGTGACAATCGCTGTCTTGCCCTTGAATCGTGACAATGCCTTCACTCCATGTCGCAGCGGGGTGCCGCGTGTTCCCTCAATTACGCAATCACCGCGGCGGTCTGTCAATTGCGTCACTGTCGATCACGCGGGCACCCTGTCGGCGCAAGTCCTCGAGGCGCAGTGGCGCGACGGCCGGGTCGAGCGGGGTGGCCGCGTCGCGGATGAAGTGCACATTGAAACCTTCATGGAGCGCGTCCAGGGCGCTGAAATGCACACAGATGTCACCCGCCAGGCCGCACAGATAGAGAGCGTGCGCGCGCTTGCCGCGCAGGTAGTCGGCAAGCCCCGTCGACTTGCGTCGCCCGTTGTCGAAAAAGGCGCTGTAGCTGTCGATGCCGGGGTCGGTGCCCTTGCGGAAGATCGCCTCGATGGGGCGCGTCTCGAGCGCGGCCGAAAACCCGGCGCCGCGGCTGCCCTGCACGCAATGATCGGGCCACAGGATTTGCCGGACCCCATTGAGTTCGATCTCGTCGAAGGGTTTGCGTCCGGAGTGGTTCGAGGCAAAGCTGCCGTGATTCTGCGGGTGCCAGTCCTGCGCCGCGACCACGAGGTCAAATCGCCCCATGATGCGATTGATGACGGGCACGATGACATCGCTGCCCGCGACCTGCAGCGAGCCCCCAGGCAGGAAATCGTTCTGAACATCGATGACGACGAGTGTCCTCATTGCGGGCTCCGCGCGGAAGAGTGACGCTGGCGCAGCGCCTCGCGCTGGCCATGCAGGGATTCGCTGATGCCAACCTTGTAAGTGTGGGCGTTCTCGAAGCGCCGGTACTCGGGAGGCAGCAAGGCGAGGCGTGATGCGGCAAAGGTCTTGATGTCCTCGACGCTGCGCTGCCCGCCTACGCGTCGTCCCTGTCGCATCACCGGTTGCAGCAGGGGCTCGCTCGTGAAGTCCGCGCAGGTGAGGGACTTGTGCGGCTCGAATGGATGGATCAGCCGCGTCGGCGCCGCTTCATCCACGGTGACGACGCCGTCGATGCCGGCGAAATGGCCGTCGCCATTGAAGAAACGATGCACCTGCTTGCGGCCGGGCAGCGTGGTCTTGCCGAGACTTTCGGAGACCTTGATGCGTGGCTCCTCACCGGCCACGGCCAGCTTGTAGACGCCATCGAGTGCAGCATCGGGTGCGCCGGTCACGAGGCTCGTGCCGACACCGAAGATGTCGATCGGCGCACCTTGGTGGCGCAGGCTGCGGATCACGTATTCGTCGAGCTGGTTGGAGGCGGCGATCTTCACCTCCGGAAAGCCTGCGGCATCGAGCAGCGCGCGTGCGCGGTGAGCGAAGAAGGCGAGGTCCCCGCTGTCGAGGCGGATGGCGCGCAAGGCCTGGCCGCGCGCACGCATTTCCCGCGCCACGGTGATGGCGTTTGGAACCCCGCTTTTCAGCGTGTCGTAGGTATCCACCAGAAGCACAGTGTTATCCGGGCGTGCCGCGGCAAAGGCACGGAAGGCCGTCAGCTCATCTCCGTGCCACTGGATGAAGGCGTGTGCCATCGTGCCTTCGGCGCGCAGACCGAACATCTGCGCGGCGTATACATTGCTGGTGGAATCGAAGCCACCGATCACCGCGGCGCGCGCCGCGACGACGCCCCCCTGGGCTTGTGCCCGGCGCAGCCCGAACTCGCTCAGGATGGCATCGCCCGCCACGGTCCGCATGCGTGAGGCCTTGGTGGCGACCAGCGACTGGTAGTTCAGAAGGTTGAGGATCAGCGTCTCGACCAGCTGCGCCTCGATGACGTTGCCCTCGACGCGCAGCAGGGGCTCGGTGGGAAACACGATCTCTCCCTCGGGCGGGGCGTGGATGTCGCCACGGAAGCGCAGGTCGCGCAGATAATCGAGGTAGTCGCGATCGAAACCGCCCGCAGCGAGGCCTTCGATTTCATCTGCCGTGAATCGCCAGTCCTGCAGCGTTTCGAGTACGGTCTCGAGGCCTGCGAAGACCACGTAGCCGCCGGCAAACGGAACCTTGCGAAAGAAGTAGTCGAACACCGCGCGCTTGCCGTGCTGGCCGCCGCGGAACAGGGCCTGTCCCATGGCGATCTGGTATAGGTCGGTGTACGTGCCGAGGATCTGGATCTGCATGTGTATCATCCACGGAAGCGGTCTGGTCCCCAGCGAATGAGGATATCGTGGAAAAGCTGATCTATGCCTTCTGGGACAATGGAGCACCGCCGGATACTCTGCCGCGGCGCTTCATCGAAGATGTGCGACCGAAGCTCGTGGAGATGGGCGTCGAGCGGCTGCAGCTGAACGTGGCCGACCTCGATCTGACAGGTGCGGTCGAGCATATGCAACTTGCGACTGGCGCTCAGGCCAAGCCCGCCGGCATCGTGAGCTTCTGGCTCACGAGCGCTCATCGGCGTGCGCCGGCAGAGCAGCTGTTGAAACAGGGTTTCGGGCGCATCGCAGGCTACGTGGTCGCCGAGTCCACCATCCTGCCGAACGTCGACCATCCGCCCAGGATCGGTGAGCGCACCTGGGGCTTCAGCCAGGTGAGCTTCCTGCAGGGTGCGGCGCGACTTAGCTACGACGAATGGAGGCGTATCTGGTTTGAGCGGCATACGCAGGTCGGTATCGAGACCCAGGCCAATTTCCGCTATATCCAGAATGTCGTCGTGATGCCGCTCACCGCGGGCGCACCGGCTTGGCGCGGCATCGTGGAGGAAGGCTTTCCGGTTGCGGCGATGCGCGATCTGCGCGTCTTCTACGATGCGGTCGGCGACGAGGCAAAGTTCCAGCGCAACCTCGGGCTGATGATGGAGAGCTGCGGCCGTTTTCTCGACCCCGATGGTGTCGATGTGGTCGCCACCAGCGAATACATGCTGCATTCGGACGCAGAGCCGAAACTCTGACCTGCTGCGGGCCTGGTGGGGACGAGGGCAGCCCGTGATGGCACAATCCCCGTGATCCGCGAACGGAAAGTATTGGAGAAATGCATGGGACAACTGGATGGCAGGCTCGCAATCGTCACCGGCGCAGGGCAGGGCGTGGGCCGCGGCATCGCACTGGCGCTCGCCACCGAGGGCGCGGCCGTGGCGGTGGTCGGGCGCACCGCGTCGAAGCTGCAGGACACCTGCGCAGAGATCAGCGGGCGGGGCGGCAAGGGATTTCCGGTTGCGGGCGATGCGCACGATCGTGACGACATCCAGCGGATCGTCGAGGAGTCTGTCCGGGCGCTGGGAGGCGTCGATATCCTCGTCAACAATGCTAACGTCCACATGAAAGGAATGGGCCCGCTGCTGTCGATTGCGGATGAGGATCTCGTGCAGAGTTTCATCGCCGGTCCTGTCTCCACATTGCGCTTCATGAAGGCCTGCCATCCGCACATGAAGGCCCGCGGCCGTGGCGACATCATCAATATCGTGACCTCGGCCATGGTGCGCTGGGATGCACGCAACTACGGGCTGTACGCTTCCTACAAGCAGGCCGTCCGCTCCCTGACTCGTGCCGCGGCCTGCGAGTGGGCCAATGACGGCATCCGCGCCCTGAATGTCGCGCCGCACGCGATGTCGCCGGCCCTGAAACGCTGGACCGAGGAAAGACCCGCCGAAGCCGCGGAATTCGTCAAGACCATTCCGGGCGGGCGCATCGGTGATTGCGAGCAGGACATCGGCCGGGGCGTCGTCGCTTTGCTCAGCAAGGACCTTGCATATCTGACCGGCGCCACCATTCCGCTCGATGGTGGGCAGGCTTATTTCGGATGACATCCGGGCTGCAGCTCATCGCCGTACCGGGCATTCCCCTGGTGCGGGCCGGCGACGACCTTGCCGGCTTCATCCTGCAGGGACTCGCCACGGCAGGTGTGGCGCTGAAAGATGACGACGTCCTCGTCGTTGCGCAGAAGATCGTCTCGAAGGCGGAAGGGCGTCTCGTCGATCTGACGACCATCAGCCCTTCGGCGCGCGCCGAAGAGCTTGCACGCGTGGTGCGCAAGGATCCACGACTGGTCGAAATCGTGCTCTCCGAGTCACGCCGGGTGGTGCGCGCCGTCAAGGACGTGCTCATCGTCGAGCACCGCCTCGGCCTCGTCATGGCCAACGCCGGCGTGGACCAGTCGAATGCGGCGGATCCGCACGGCCCGCCGTTTGCGCTCATGTTGCCGAAGGATCCGGATGCGAGTGCCGCACGGATCCGGGAAGAGCTGCGTCGGCATTCGGGCTGCAGCATCGGGGTCGTCATCAATGACAGCTTCGGGCGCCCGTGGCGGGTCGGCACCGTGGGCGTGGCGATCGGTTGCGCCGGTCTGCCGGTGGTTCTCGATCTGCGCGGCGATCCCGATCTCTTCGGCCGTTCGCTGCAAACCTCCGTCCTGGGCTATGCGGACGAAATCGCCGCCGCGGCGTCGCTGCTCATGGGGCAGGCGGATGAGGCGCGCCCCGTCGTGCTCGTGCGCGGCCTGAAGAAGGATGCGCCGCACCAGTCGGCGCAGGCATTGCTGCGCCCCGCCGGCGAGGACCTGTTCACATGAGCGGAACCGTGCTCGCGCTGGCGGGCGGAGTCGGTGGCGCCAAGCTCGTGCTCGGCCTGTCGCGCGTGCTCGGCGGAGGTGAACTCGTCGTGGTCGGCAATACGGGCGACGATTTCAATCATCTCGGCCTCGCCATTTCTCCAGACCTCGATACGCTGCTCTACACGCTGGCGGGTCTTGCGGACCGGTCACGCGGGTGGGGACGCCAGGACGAGACCTGGAAGTTCATGGAGGCGCTTGAGCAGTTCGGCGGTCCGACCTGGTTCCGTCTCGGCGATTCCGATCTCGCGCTGCACATCGAGAGGACGCGGCAACTCACGGCAGGAGATTCGCTGTCGGCAGTCACTGATCGATTGCGCCGGCGGCTCGGCGTCGCGACCCGCATCCTGCCGATGACCGACGATCCGGTCCGAACCCGCCTGCGGACGAGCGACGGATGGCTGGATTTCCAGGACTATTTCGTGCGTTTGCGTTGCGAGCCGGTAGTCCAGGCGCTCAGCTATGTCGGCGCCGAAGCCGCCCGGCCGCTGGTCGAAGTCCTGGACCTGCTTGCGGGCGACAGCCTGCGCGCCGTCGTGATCTGCCCATCCAACCCGTTCCTGAGTATCGAACCCATCCTCGCAATTCCCGGAATGAGAGCCGCGATTGCCGGATGTCGTGCGCCCGTCGTGGGGCTGTCTCCGATCATCGCCGGCCAGGCTGTAAAGGGCCCGACGGCCAAGATGATGAGGGAACTCGGAATCGAGGCGACTGCAGGGGCTGTGGCCCGCCGCTATGCCGATCTGCTGGATGTGTTCATCGTGGATCAAGCCGATGCCGCAGCGTCGATGCCTGAA
>CAUJHX010000196.1 GCA_963204795.1 Pseudomonadota bacterium
TCGATGATCACGCCTGTGCCCGCCGCGGCGAGTGCGGCGAGCATGCGGCCGTTGTTGGCACGATGGCGCGCCGTCACGCGCAGTTCGTGCTGCTCGCCGGTCGCCGACTCGAAGCGCCATGCATTCGGCATGGGCACGAGCGTGTAGGAGAGGTACTCGTGCGTCTCGAGGTCTGCGGGCGTGAGCGGTGTGCCGCATCTTGCAAGATACGCCGGGGAGGCGCAGCACACGGGTTGCGTCCAGCCGATGCGACGGGTCACGAGCCCCTGCTGCCCGATCGATCCGATGCGCACGCCGAGATCGAAGCCTTCCTCGACGAGATCTGCCGCGCGATCGGATAGATCGAGGTCGAAGATGAGCTCGCGGTGACGCGCCAGGAATTCGCTGATGGCGGGCGCCAGGAAGCGTTCGCCGAAGCTCACTGCGCAAGTGAGCCGCAGCGTGCCCCTGGGTGATACCGCAGTGGCACGCACCGAGCTTTCCGCTTCCTCGAGATCATTGAGCCACTGCACGCTGCGCTCATAGAACGACTGCCCGACTTCGGTGAGGGAGAGGCGCCGTGTCGTCCGATTGATGAGGCGTGCGTCGAGATGTGCTTCGAGATCGGAGACGAGGCGTGAAACGCCGGACGTCGAGGTGCCGAGCCGATCGGCAGCGCGGGCGAAGCTGCCGAACTCGACGACCTTCGCGAATGCCTGCACCGCCCTGAACCGATCCATTGGCTGATTATTGCAGATTCCGCAACAGTCTATCCTCAGGCGACCTGTTTATTCCGCATCCGCGCTTCTTGATGATGGCTTCCGGTCGCAACTACGGAGTTCCCGCACATGAAGCTCTACTACACCCCCGGCGCCTGCTCCCAAGCCCCGCATATCGCCGCCCATGAACTTGGCCTTCCGGTCGAGGCGGTGAAGGTCGACCTCGCCAAGCACACGCTTCCCGACGGTTCGGACTACTACAAGGTCAATCCAAAAGGTTACGTGCCACTGCTCGTGCTCGCCGACGGGACGTCGATCTCCGAAGCGAGCGTGATCCTGCAGTATCTCGCGGACCAGAAGCCGGGCACTATCGCTCCCGCATTCGGCTCGCTCGCGCGCTGGAAGATGATGGAGCTGCTCACTTTCCTCGCGACGGAGGTGCACAAGGGCTTCAGCCCGCTGTGGAATCCCGCGACGCCCGCCGAAGTGCGCAAGGGTGCGGTCGATCGACTCGGTACGCGCTTCGATATTCTCGCGCAGACGCTCGCGAAGCAGCCGTACCTGACGGGCGACAAGTTCTCGATCGCGGATGCCTATCTCTTCGTGCTGCTCAACTGGACGAAGATCCACAAAGTGGATCTCGGCCGCTGGCCCGCGCTCACGGAGTTCCAGTCGCGCGTCGCCGCGCGAGCGGCTGTGCAGGCGACGTTCAAGGCCGAGGGGCTCACAAAGTAGAGCTCGGCGGCGCGCGGCCGATGGAACGCCTGCCCACCGTGTTCCTCTCGCACGGTTCGCCGTTGCATGCCCTCGAGGCGGGTGGCGCAGGCCTGGCATGGGAGGCGCTCGCGGCCTCCCTGCCACGGCCCCGCGCGATCCTGATCGCCTCGGCGCACTGGGAAACCCAGCTGCCGATGCTCACGGGCGGGGAGCGGCACGCCACGATCCACGACTTCAGCGGCTTTCCGCCCGAGTTGTATCGTCTCCGGTACGACGTTGCGGGCTCACCGACGCTCGCGGCGCACGCAGCGACGCTGCTGAAGTCGGCCGGCATGGCCGCGACGGTCAATGCGTGTCGCGGCATCGATCACGGCGCCTGGGTCCCGCTGCGCTGGATGTACCCGGCGGCCGATGTTCCCGTCGTGCAGATCTCGGTGCAGACCTCGCTCGGCGCTGTGCACCACCTGCACGTCGGCGAGACGCTCGCACCGCTGCGCGAGGCGGGTGTGCTCGTGATCGGTTCAGGCCACATGACCCACAATCTGCGCGACCTCGCCGGCCCTCGCGATGACCGGGGTCCGGCAGATTACGTCGTGCAATTCTCGCAGTGGGTGGCGGAGCGGCTCGCGCGTGGCGAGCGCGACGCCTTGCTCGCGTGGCGTGACCAGGCTCCGGCTGCTGCACGCGCGCATCCGACGGACGAGCACTTCCTGCCGCTCTTCATCGGGCTCGGCGCCGCGGGCCCCGCGGCGCGCGCCACGCGTGTCTACTCGGCAATCGATGCGGGGGTGCTTTCGATGGATGCGTACCGCTTCGATTGAACGGCAGATCCCTCAGCGCTGCAATCCGCCGGTGAGCACGATGCGCATCGCGGCTTCGACGCTGAGATCGGTGGGCTCGATGCGGTTCTTCGGCAGATACACGGTATAGCCGCCGATCTGATAGCTCATGGGCAGATAGACCGCGACGAGGTCTTCGTCCGTGCCGATGCCGGGAAGAGTGGCGTGTTCCTGCGTCACGAATCCCATCACCCGGCCGGGTCCGAACTCGACCAGCACCACGCGCTCGAGCTCGCTCTTCCTGCCGCTCGTGTTGACGAGCTTCGTGACGTCGCGCAATGCGCCGTACACGGTCTTCACGACGGGCACGCGCATCACGAGATTCTCGATCACGTGCATGCTGCGGCGGACGACATAGGCATTGACGAGGAGCCCGACAATGAACAGCACGATGAAGCCTGCGATGAGGCCCATGCCGGGCACGTAGGCAGCGTCGGGAACGAACCAGCGTATCGGCCCCGAGAGAAGCTCCTCAGTGGTGACGCCAAGCCAGTAGATCAGGTACACGGTGAGTCCGATCGGCAGGATCGTGACGAGGCCCTTCAGCAGGATGCGGCCGAGCTGGCTCAACGGGAGGCTCCCAGGAGGACGGGAGCGCGATTCTATTCGGTTGCGGAGCCGAGCGGGATGCTGAAGACACTGAAATAGCGGGCGTCACCGAACTCCATCGTCACGATGACCTTGAGCGGGGCGGCATCCCGCCTCTGCGCAGTGGCGTGCAGGGCATAGCGATAAACCGTCGCAGCAGCGGCCTTCTCGACGACGAGAGGTGCCTCATCTGCCAGTACGGTGACATTCCCCGTGGCCGGGAACTCCACCCGCAGCCTGCCGGGGGCGCGCGGCACGACGGCGAGCGCAATGGGTGTGGAGAGGCCCGGCACTACGGCGCCCTGGATGGCATAGCGCACCTCGACGGGCGCGCCCACCTTCCCGCCCGCGACCGCAAGCCTCATGTCCTTCAGGTCCGGCACATCGGTTGCGACACCGGTGTGTGTGCAGGCCGCGAACGCGAGGGCGGCGAGGACAGCGAGTGCATGGCGCAGGAACATGGGGCGGGCCTCCTCAATTCGGCGCAATCGTCACGGTGATATCGCTCGTGCCCGTCACGGCATTGCCGCAGTCGGCGAGGCCACAGTCGTGCACGTCGATCACGTAGTCGCCGGCAGGCAGTGTGGCGGTGAAATCCTCGTCCGCCGGGGTCGTGCCTTGCGCGACGATCACGCCATTGCGCACGACATAAATGTCGACGTCGCGGCCCGGGAGCGTGGCGGCGGCCGTGATGCGCACACTCTGCGTCGCGGGGACCGCGCAACGCAGGAAGCGGCTGACGGACAGCGCGTTGCCATTCGCACCCGGATCGAATGCGTCGGTGGTGCGCAGCGTGACGGGCCCGCCGCCGATGGCGATGGGCGTGTAGACGGGCAGGACATCGGAGACCTGCACTGTGTTCGGCGGAACGTGCGTCTCGTTCGTGCCGTAGATGTCCATGCCGGCCGCTGTGATCTGCTCCGCTGCGACGCGTGCATCGATGGCCGGCTGCATCCCGGGCGTCCGCTCCTTCAGCTTCGTCACGAATGAGAAGAGGGTGGTGAAGGCCGCGGTCGTCCGCTGCTCTGCGGTAAGCACGGCCCAGAGCGGCCCGAAGCCGAGTGCGATGTTGTCGTTCGTCTCGCCTGCCGGGTCGAAGAAATCCCACAGCAGTTCCTGTGCCGAGGACTCGTTGAACCAGCCACGCCGCTGTGCGGTGCTTGTATCGACGCTGAAGCGTGCCGTTTGTCCCTGCTGGTTGCCGAATGCGTCACGCATGACGGGATCGTCGAGTGCCACCGCGGCAAATGCATAGCCGAAGCCCTCGCCGAAGGCGACGCGTGGATCAAGGAGGTCGTCGAAGCCGTGCGTGCCGCCGATGCTGTCGGAGCGCGAGAACTTGTCCTCGATATAGTGGCCGAACTCGTGAATGATCGTGGACGGGTCGAACTCGTCCGTATCGACGTTCGCTTCTCCGCACAGCACGATCTTCGGCTGGCTGCCACCGCTGTAGAAAGTGTCGCCGCCCGGGTTGGCTGTGCTCCAGTCGACGTCGAGCGCCGGAAAGTCCGTGTCCGGCGCCACGCCCAGCACGGGCTGCATTGCGCGCCAGATCGAATCGAGGATCGCAAACGGCGCGGAGGCACGGGTCCCGGTCGGTACACGACTCACATCCCAGCCCGACGGAATCGCGACATCGTGCACGGTGCCGGTGCCGCTCCCGAAAACCGGTCCGTCCCAGGCGTACATGAGCAGCGCGGCATCCGGATCGCCGACGCGAACACGCCAGTGCGGCAACGGGGTGGGCGCGGCCCGAACCATCTCGGCCTTGCTGCGCACGAATATATTCGTCGAGGCAGCGACCGACGCCGAGTACGCGCCCGTGGCATCCGTCGTGGTGGTCGCAAGCACGGCCTGTGTCGCCGCACTCACGATTTCGACCGTGATCCCGCGGGCCGGCTCCTGGCGGGTGTTCACGTAGTCGAGCCCGTTCCCGCTGAGATACGGCACGCGTGCATAGGTGATGACACCGCGCACGGCGACGGGACCTGCGGTCGTGACGCCCACTGTGACGCTCGCAGCGCCGCTGCCGCCGCTGCCGTTGCAGGTGAGGGTGAAGGTCGCCGCACTCGTGAGCGCGCCGGTCGACTCGCTGCCGGCCGTGGCGCGGGTTCCGCTCCAGGCACCGCTTGCCGTGCAGGAAGTTGCGTTGCTGGAGGACCAGGTCAGCGTGGTGGCGGTGCCGCTCGTCACGCTGCTGACGGCAGCAGTGAGAGTCACGCTGGGGGCCGGCGCCGGTGTGTCGCCGCCACCGCCACCTCCGCAACCGACGAGAGTCAGCGCGAAGGCAGCCAGCACCCCGTCGGTCGCATTGCGCAGCGTCGCGTTTCGCCTCATGAGCGGGAGGCTATACCCGATAGCCTCCCGCGTGTCATGGGGTCGCCGTTACCCGACATCCTTTGTCAGCACGACCTTGCCATCCTTGACTGGCAGGCGCGAGCCCGGATCGTGGTCCATTTTTACGGTGTGCTCGACGTCACCCTGCCTGTAGCGCACCTTGAACCGGCCGGTCGGAACTTCCTTCGAGTCGTACACGGTCTCGCAGCGCTGCTCCGTCACCTGCTCGGTGTTCCCTTCCTGCATACGCTCCTGAACCTTGTTGCCGGCGTAGCCACCGGCCGCCGCGCCCGCCACGGTGGCGATGTCACGGCCCGAGCCACTGCCGATCTGGTTGCCGAGCACGCCACCGATCACCGCGCCGACCACGGAGCCTGCGACCTGGTGTCTGTCCTTCACCGGCTTCTGCCGGGTGACGAGCTCGTCGCGACAGACCTCGCGCGGCGTCTTCACCGTGCGCATGATCTCCTCGGAGGACAGCACATCGACATGGGAGTTGCCCGACATCACGCGATAGCCGGCGAGCGCGCCGACGCCGGTGACGAGAACTGCGCCTGCGACGGCGCCAATCAGCGTTTGTCTGTTCATGCCGATATGCTCCCCACCCGGGCGCCGCGCCGCGAGTGTCGCCGGGCGCATTTGCCTGTCCGAAAGGCCCTACACCGGCTTCTGTAAAGTGGCAGCGCTTTCCGGAACGAGTCGCAGCCAGATGCGCTCGCTCTGGCGGGCCGGCGCGCCGGCCCCGTGCAGGGTCGCGAGCGCGGCTTCGTCCGTGATGCCTCCCCCGGTGCGTACCACCGCCAGTGCGCCCGTAAGGCGGCCGAGACGCACGCTGCGTCCCAGAGGCGACAGGGCTTCAGTGGCTGCATCTTCGCGCTGTTCCGTGATCGCGGTGAGCGCCCCCTCCGACAGCTCCCAGCTCGCCGCAACCGCGTGCGCGGCGCGCGGGGCCTGCGTGTCGATCAGCAGGGCGATCAGCTCGGGCGAGGGTGCGAGGCCGCCTTGTTCGATATAGCGCTCCATCGCCGCGCGGAACACGATGATCGCTCCGAGCCCGAGCAGGAGCGCAAGCAGCTGCGCGGCGAACGGGTCGCTATCGTCGACGAGGGCGGCAAACGTTTCGGCAGCGATGCCGGCGCGGAATGCGTGATCCCAGGTCGTGTCGGGGAAGCGCGAGAAGTGCCCCGTCCGCACGCGAAACACCGGCTGCAGGATCGCAGCAGCGACGAGCCGGCGCAGTCCTTCGGTTCCGAGCACTGCCACGGCGCGATCGATGCTCTCGACCGGCTTCGCCGTCAGGCGATAGAAGGGGCTGTTCGCGAGACGCAGCAGATCGCCCGCGAGCGCAGGATCGCGGGCGATGATGCTGGCGAGTTCGCGCCGCGAGGTCTCGGGGTCGTTTACGGCGCGCAGCAACTGCGGCAACAGCAGCGGCCTGCGCGGCAGGGATGCGCGCGTCGCGGCGCTGCCGACGTCCGCGGCCACCTGCGCCGCCACACGCTCGTGGCCGGGCGGAATCTGCGGTTCGAGGCGGGGCGCTGTCAACGCGAGACGATGCAGCGCCGTCCACGCCTCGCGCGCCGGCAGACCACCCGCACCTGGACGGTTCCCGCTCGGCGCGGTCACTGATGAAGCGGCGGACGGCGATGAGGCAGGTGCGGGACTTTCCGTCTGCGCGCCGCGACGACGGCGCAGGGCGATCACGAAGGCGAGGGCGACAAGCGCGAGCAGCGCGATGGCGATCGACAGGGCGACGGGCATGGCTACGTCAATGATCCGGGTTTTGCGATGCCGATCCAGGCGGCGAGCGCGAGCCCGGCCCAGATCGCGAGCACGTAAGGTCGGCAGGACCCGAGACCCTGCTCCATGTCGCGATCGCTTGCGGGGGTGGCGCCGGACGCCAGCAGCTGGCGGTAGCCACTGATGAAGCGCGGCAGCTTCGTGCGGATCACGAGACCGCAGAAGATGAGCGCCGCGAAAATGAGGAGCTTCGCAGCGAGCCACGGATAGGGCCGCATGCGGCCGTCGCCGTAGGCATAACCGACCGACGCGATCAGCGCCACGATCATGAAACAGCGGAAGACGAAGTCGAATTTCGCGAGCTTCCGGCCGAGCGGTTCGTCCTGATAGTGGTGCACGGCCCAGACGAGCAGCGCCCACAGGGGTCCGAGCACGAGGATCAGCGGCAGCTGGCCGGGCAGGTGGGGCACGCCGATGTAGTAGGCCAGCAGACCGCCGACCGACAGCGTGAGCGCGAGACAGTAACGCGGCAGCTGGTCGAGTTCCACGAAGATCCTGAACGCCGTGAGGCGTGCGTCGCGCGACAGCTTCGCATCGGTCACGAAGCGGCTCGAGTAGAAGACGCCGACGTCGCCACCCAGCCAGTAAACGAAGAGAAGAATGTGAGCGAACTTGACGATCGAATACGCGATCGGTGCGTCGACCATGACATCTCCCTCCCGTACCCGCGCGATCTTACGCGTCTTTGCCAGTCACGATGAGTCGCCGGATGTCAGGGCGCCGCGATCTTGCGCGCTGATGCAGTGAGAATGCCCGAATAGCCGTACACCGCGTTCGTGGGGCACGGAATGATCTGCACATCGATGCTCGCGCGCGACATGCCGTTCTCGAGCAGCGATTCGGCCATCGTGTCGACCGTGACGCCGGCGCCCGGGAACATGCGCTCGCCCACCTTGTAGGCCGTGCAGTCGTGCAGTGCGTGCATCACGACGGTGCCGCCCGGTGCGAGCATCGTGAGGACATTCTGCATGCAGGCGCGCCACACACCCCGATCGCTCGAAACGGCATCGAGGCAGAAGCCGGAGACGATCAGGTCATAGAACGCGCGGCGTTCGGGGCCGAGCGGATCGTGCCAGCGTGCATCACTCACATAGAGCCCGCGCACGCACTTGCGGGTCTGCGCTTCACGGCGCGCGATACGCGGGCGATCGGCATCCGGCTCGCCCTCACAGGCGAGGATGTAGCGCGTGAAGCGGCTCCAGTCGCTCTCTTCCCGGTCGGTCTGCAGCCATTCGCGCACGAACACGAGATTGTCGGCGAGCCAGTCGGCCATGTCGATGCGAAAGGCATACGCGGACGTGGCGATCGCGCGATGCAGGGTCGGCCCGCAGCCATACTCGAGCGCGCGCCCGTAGCGACCCTCCGCGCGCCGCATCACCTCGAGCTGATAGGCGAGCACGGCTTGTTCGTCCGGCAGGACCACCTCGCTGTAGTAGGTCTCGAAGTAGTCGCGGGCCCGCCATGCTGAATAGTCAGCAAGGCCCTCCGGAAGGCTCTCCGGCGATCTTGAATCGACCACAGACAATCCCCGTATCCCCTTGGCTTTGTGCGCATTTGTAACGGAAATGCCCACCCAAAAGCCAGAGTGCGACCTGAGTCACGCGAGGCTGCCATAATGCCGGCCGATAATTCCGTCAAATCGATCCCCACGGGCTTGCTCGACCATCCAGCCATGAAACCCGCCCTGCGCGCCGTGTCCAGCGGAGAGCTTGCGCCCGAGCTTTTTCGGGACATCGCCGAGCAATGGCCGGGTGCCGTGGTGATGGTCAACCGCGACGGCGTGATCCGCTGGGCGAACCCGCTTGCCCACGACTGGGCGCCGACCGGCGCGGGCGCACTCGTCGGGGGTTCGCTGGGCGACCTTGCCCTGCCGTGGCTGCGCGAGCCGGATGTCCTTGCCGTGGTTCTCGGCGGCGGGGCACGTCAGTTCCCCCCCTGCGCCCTCATCGATCGGCGCGGACGCGAGCGACACTGCGGAGCGCGGCTCCTGCCGCTGCGCCGCGGACAGGCTGTTTGTGGTGCGCTGCTGTTCATTGAGGACGTGCCCGGCGTCGAAGGATCGACCGTCGTGCAGGCGCCGTCCGTGGCTGACACCGCGCGCGCCACGGCTCTGAGTGCCGCGCAGGTGGGCGCCTGGCATCGCAACCTCAGGACGGGCGAGGCCAGTGTCGACCCGCTCTGGTGCCGGGCGCTGCGCCTCGACCCTTGCATCGGTCCCGATCACCTTGCGCGCTGGGAGAAGCTTGTCCATCCCGACGACGCCGCCGAGTACCGCGCCAGGGGCGAGGATCTCGTGCAGGGCGAAGCCCCGTCCTTCGAAGTGGAATATCGCGTGTTGACCGAAGACGCACGCTGGGTGTGGCTCCTGCAGCGCGGCCAGGTGACCGAATTCGATGTGGCAGGTCAACCGCTGTGCGCAGCCGGCATCTGCATCGAAATCGATGCACGCAAGCGCGCCGAGGTGGTGCTGCAGGAGAAGGAATCGAAGCTTGCGACCGCGCTATGGGGCGCGCGTGCCGCCTTCTGGCACTGGAACGTCACGAGCGATGTGCAGGCGCGCAGCTCCATGTGGTTCGCGATGACGGGATACCAGCGCGAGGAGTGGGAGCGCGAGGCGCGGCCCTGGTACACGCGGCTGCACCCCGACGATGCCGAGCGCGTCGAACGCACGATCCGGGATCATTTCGAAGGACGTACCCAGTCGCTCGAAATCGAATACCGGATCCGCGTCGCTTCGGGCGAGTATCGCTGGATCCAGGACCGTGGCCGGGTCAGCGAGTGGGATTTCGAGGGCAATCCGACCGTGGCGATCGGTGTCTCGCTCGACATCGAGGCGCAGAAGCAGGCGGAGCTCGAACTGCGCAGCAGCGAAGCGCGCCTCGAGACGGCGTTGTGGGGCGCGAAGATCGGTCTGTGGGAGCTCGACTTCGGTACCGAACGGACCCGCTGGCACAACGACTGGTGCGAGCGACTTGATATCGAGCCCTGCGACGGCGCTGACCACGTGCAGCGCTGGGACGACAATATCCATCCCGACGATGTCGGGGAGGCGCAGCGCAGCTTCTCGTCGCATGTCGCCGGCCGCTCGGATCACTACGACGCGGAGTACCGGATCCGCACACGCGGCGGCGAGTGGCGCTGGTTGTTTGAACGCGGCCGCGTCGTGGAGCGCGCGCCCGATGGGACGCCGCTGCGCATGGTCGGCGTCTGCATGGACATCGGGGATCGCGCGGTCGCCGAGCACGATGCGCGCGAAATGCAGCAGCGACTCGAGCACGCCATCGACGTGGCGCGCATCGGCATCTGGGCATGGGACGTCGCCGATGACCGGTTTCATTGCAACGCTCTCTATGCGCAGTACGCCTTCGGCGGCTCCTGCCCGCCAACCAGCGACGCGCGGCGCGAGCGGCGCGTCGCCTGCACGCATCCGGATGAGGCCGCCGAAGCGCGTGTGCTCGACGACGAAATCCGCTCCGGCAAACGTGACGAGTTCGAGGTGCGTGTCCGCTTGCGCGACGCGCAGGGGGAGTGGCGCTGGGTTCTGCAGCGCGGGCAGGTAACCGCACGCACGGCCGACGGCGCGCCCGCCCGCATGGCCGGCTTCCTGGTCGATGTCTCGCAGATGCAGGAGCAGATCGAAGCGCGGGAGCGGGCCGTCCGCACGCTGCACGCGGTGACGGAGCATGCGCCGGATCACCTGTTGCTGCTCGATCGTGACCTCGTCGTGCAGTTTGCGAATCGCAGCTGGCCGCCGCATCTGCACAAGACGATCACCGGCGCACCCATTGCAGACTTCCTGCCGGCCAACTG
>CAUJHX010000197.1 GCA_963204795.1 Pseudomonadota bacterium
GCCGCCGTCTTCGAGATGCTCTTGCCATCCGCAGATCATGCCAAAAATCCAGACCCCTGAGATGCGCCCGAACCCTATGAAAACAGGCCTCGCAGCCTCATCACACCACCACTTTTACCCACACAAATCCGCGAAGACCCCGAAAAATATAAGGATGGGGTAACACCGCCGAATGCGGCGCTGGAACGGGAAATCGTTGCGCTTGGTGTCTCGGACAAGCAGAAAGCACGTGCGCGGCAGACTTTCGAGAGTTCTGCATCGCAGACCGGATTTCGAGATGCCGCTGCCAATCGACTCGTAAAGCCCGCTGTCGTAGTCGCG
Source organism: Pseudomonadota bacterium (assembly GCA_963204795.1). Classification (GTDB taxonomy): domain Bacteria; phylum Pseudomonadota; class Gammaproteobacteria; order Steroidobacterales; family Steroidobacteraceae; genus CADEFQ01. The sequence continues at coordinate 322 of CAUJHX010000197.1, forward strand.
CCTGTAAAGAATGGCGATGATGGCAAGACGCGAGATGGTGGCGGTGGGGGCGATGGTAATGTCGATCTCGGCCTAGATCCTCTCTTGATGGCTTTACTGAGAAAAATCCCCAAGGGCGGCTCTGGGCAGTGGCCTGCAGATAACCGCCTCAGATGGTTCCGAACGTTCGCCATGAACGTGAGCCAAGTCTATGACGACGATCAATCTCCTGTGGAGCTTGATATCAAGGTCAAGAACGAGAATGGTCTGTCTTAAAAGAAAAACCCCTGCGCTAACAGGGGTTTTGGATTTGTACCACGGTGCCCCGGCTAGGGCTCAGCAGCCGCAGCTATTTGCAACAGCGGCAGGAGGATGCACGTATGGCACATCACCATACCTTCACATTAGGGTGATACGGTAGGGCGCCGGCCCCTCCCAGGGCCGGCCTCTATCATCTCGCAAGACACTTTGCTCTGTAAATGTAGTCTCATTACTTTGTGGGCTTCGTCACTTTTGCGACCCGCCTGAATACCTCATTGAATCGGTCGGTATCTACGTCTGCCTCAAACTGCCTAGCAGTTTCAATGAAGCGGGCAGATTGCTCCGCAGATGTCATCGGCTTTTTCTTCGTCTTCTTCTTGGGGCCAACTCTAGCCACGGCAATACCGGTTGTTCATGAATGGTGCGCGACGGTTATTCAATGAGCTGTCTTATACCTCAAGCGCTTGCCGCGGGCACCGACAAGCGCGATACCGGTGCGCTGCAGGTCATTGATGCCGAGTTTCGCGCGAGTGTTACGACGGAAGTCGAATTCGCTCAGGTAGCGATCAAGATGCTTATTATCGACGTGCTGGTAAACACCGACGAGGCCGCGCTTGAAGACCGCGAAGAAGTTTTCGAGCGTGTTAGTATGCACATCGCCGCGCGCCCATTCGCGCTTGGAGTGATCGACTGACTCGTGGTTCGCCACCTGAAACTTGTAGACGTTCGAGCCGTCAGTCACCAAGCGGCTGCGGTCGTCCAAATGCTTCATGAGAGCGCCGCGCACATTGCGGTCGTCGAGGAACATCGAACGGATCGCGCCGTCGCGCTCGACCAAGCTCAACACCTGCGGGGCGGGCTTTGCGTTTAGCGGCGCGGTCTTGCGGGACTTCGGCGACTTGGCGAGATAGGTTTCATCGGCTTCGACGGTCACACCTTCGCCGCCCAGTGGGCCGACATCAGTTGCCGGAGCCATCGCGAAACGGATTCGGTGACCCATGTGCCACGCCGTCTTCATACCGACGCCGAGCGTGCGCTGAAGTTGGCGAGTCGAGACACCTTTCTTGCTGGAGCACATCAGGTAGATCGCCTGAAGCCACAGACGCAGGGGCGCGTGGCTATCCTCGAAAATGCTGCCCATCTTCACAGTGAAGGGCTTGCGGCAGGCGTAGCACTTGCGCAGGCCAATGCGTGTAGTCTTACCCTTGAGGGCGCCAATGCGCTCGGCGTCGCTATTGCCGCAGTGATGGCAGACGGGGCCATTGGGCCAGAGAAGCGCCTCGACGTACTCGTAGGCGGCTTCTTCGTTGTGGAACTGCGGGGCTTCCAGAACCGAGGACATGGCATATCTCCTTGATTGGAGGAATGCTACCCGTAGGGGCTGGGTATGTCAAGTGAAACATCGCCAGTGAAGCGACGATGCACAAGATTACCGCCTCGGTTTCCGGTTCTGGGGTTCGAACCCGATATCGAGGCGCGTCGCCAGTGCTGCAAGACTCTTGTCCATGGTCCAGAGTCGCGCGCCGCGCGTGAGCAGTACAGATGAAAGCAGGGCCACATCGGTAGCGCCGCACCCGCTGTCGTAGCAGCGTTCCGTTTCGATCAGGGAGAGTATCTCTTCGGAGGTTGCAATTGCGGCGTGCCGCAGCTTCCTCAACTCGCCGAGCGTCTTGCTTCGGGGTGCTGGCGGGGTTCCGCAAGCAAGCTCGATCAGCACGAGCGGATGGCAAAGTACCCGATCCCTGATGAGCAGCGACTGCAGAAGCGGGTTTGCAGCCCGGAAATGGGCAACCCAGACCGACGTATCTGCGAGTACCAATGTCACCGGCGTACGCGCGGCGCGGGTCGCCGGCGTGGAACGACCTTCATGTCCGGTGCCCCCCCGCCTAGCGCCGCTAGGCGTTTGCCGGCTTGCACCCGGACGAAAACCTGTAATGCCTCACGAAACAGATCCGCCCTGTCCATGCCGGGGTCCGCGGCGGCCAGAGCACTCTCATACAGTGCGTCGGCGATAGTTACAGTGGTTCTCATGGGCCCTCCATTTGCATCAACAGTGGTGCATTGTAGCATCATCTTTGATGCGGCTCCGGCGCTCCAGGACGGCCGGAGTTGAGCCTCACGGTCGGAGGCTCTCGACGCGGACGCGGCCCCAGATCACCTTCCAGGTTACAACCAGGCTCAAGGCGACCCCGATCGCGATGAGACATTGGCCGAGGCGCTGCTGGTCGTTCCAGAGATAGTTCGTGCACAAGCGCTCAGGCGACGCGATATAGAGCCAGCCCATGCGAAAGGCGGTGGCGATCGTTTCGAGCAGGAACACGCCCCGCACGACGAACCCCATGCGCGGCCAGCTCAGCGCGAGTGGCGCACCGATGAGCAGCGGAACACTTGCGAACTTCGCGAGCGCGAAGCGCCAGTCGTCCACTGACGCATCCATCATCCGCGGCAACATCCAGACCGCAGAGGTAGCCGTGAGGAGCAGCAGTCCGGCGATGCCCTCCCCGTTCCAGCGCGCGAGCAGCTCCTCGAGGCGACGTGGAACCACGTGTGACACGAGCCAGCCCGCTGCGGCAAGCAGCGGAATCTGCGCCAGCATCTGTCGCGTCATCGTCGCCTGCAATATCTGCGGGACCGGCGGAACCATCAGCGCGAGCCAGAGTGCAGCGCCGCCGAGCGCAAACGCGCGCCCCGACGGAATCATGAAGCGAGCCGCGCCTCGACATAGGACGCAGCCGCACCAGGGTCGTCCCAGTCGAGAATGGCAACCAGGCGCCCTCCTGGATCGACCACTGCAATCGCTGCGTTGTGCACGAATCCACCCATCCCGTCCGGCACAGCCGTCACGCCGAATATGTGCCTCAGTTGCCCAAGGCCTGTCGCATCCGCGGGACGCGCGGCAATCCAGCCGACACCGCGATCACCGAAGCGCTGCTGATAGTCCGCGAGGCGCGCCGGATCATCATTGTCCGGATCGAAGCTGATGCTGAGCAGCGTGATCCGCCTGCGGGCGATTGGTCCTGCCAGCCGATCCTGCAGACGCGCGAACTCGCTGCCTTGCGCCGTGCACAGCGTCGGGCAGCGTGTGTAGATGAAATCCACCAGCAGCCAGCGACCCCGCAACGCGTGCAGGCGCAGGTGCTGTCCGTCCGCGGTTTGCAGCAGCACATCCGGCACCGGGCGCGGCTGCTCGCGCACTTCAATCCGGCGGGCGGTTTCGGTTGTGAACGCGCGGAAGCCGTCAGTGGCGAGCGAAAGTACCGCGAGTCCTGCCGCCAGGATCGCGAGGCTAGCCAGCAGCGCCCGCAGACGCATGGAGTGTCTCGCGACCCGGTGGCGGCCTGAGCAGTCCCGCAGTGATGCGGATCGCGAAATACAGCATGCCAAGCACCACCAGGGTCGCACCGATCGACCCGAGCCGGTCAGTGGCGGTCCATTCGGGCAGGTGGGTCGCCATGCGGCGCGCGACACTCAGGTGGCCCGCATCGAGAAACGCGAACGTGAAGACCAGTCCACCGACAAAGTACAGGAGGAACCCCGCCCGGTCGGACGCCCGATCACGTGCCGCGTCTTCACGCCCGATGACATGGAACATCAGTGCCAACGCCATCACGACAGCGCCCAGCAGAAGGTAGAAATGGAAATGCCCTGGCACCCACTGCGTGTTGTGCATGACGAGGTTGTTGCGAACCGTGCCGTCGATGATGGCCGGTACGATGCCCGCCGCCCAGCCGAACAGCGACAATACGATCAGCCGCGAGGGCATCTTCCAGCGGATGCCGGAACGATAGAGGTTGGTGAGTGCACCATAGGCAGTCACCACGAAGACCGGGAAACCGGCGCCCCATGACACCACCTGGCCCATGACCGTGAGCCAGCGAGGCTGCGCGTAATCCATCATGAGGTGATGTGGAAACACGATGATCACGAACACCGTGCTCGCGGCGAACGACCACAGGAACGGCCGCGAAATCGGATACGGTTTGCCGGTATATCGCGGCAGCAGTTCGTACACGACGATGACACCCATGTAGATGGTCGCGTTGATATACATGTGCCCGAACCAGTAGATCAGGTTCTTGGCAAACAGTGCGTCGAGCGGCACCTCGGGATAGAAAATGTTGATGAGGCTCATGACCAGCACGACGGCACCCGCAAGGATGCCGAGCGAGTTGGCGATGAGCACCATGGTGCTCGCCACCACGGCCTTGGGATGCGCCGGATCGATGGTGCCGCCAAACAGCCATTGCAGGCCGAGCGCGCGCCCGAGATTGCCGTGCACCTTGATGATCGCGGCGGCGGCATCGAGATAGAAAAGGAGACTCCCCACGCCGATCAGGAGATAGCCCAGCATGAATAGCGCCGCGGCATGCGTGCTCCAGAGGCCCATGCCGAATACGGGCAACGGGTACAGGAAGGTCCACAGTGCCCCGTAACCGCCAATGAAGATCGCGGCGATGATGCACAGTGCGCCGAGCATGAAGAGCACATAATTCGTGACGAATGCCCAGAGGTGCAGGCGCACGTACTTGCGCAGGAAATACCACATCACTGCGGTCGTCGCGAGCGACACTGTACCCACGAGGCCCGCGCCGTGCATCGACAGCAGCTTGTAGAAAAACACCGGAGACACGGTGAGCCAGGTAGCCTGCGTCATGCGCATCGTGAGGCCGACCAGCATCAGCACCACGAACAGCGCCACTGCGGTGATCATGTAGAGGTTGAAGGCAATGCGGCTGCCGCCTTCAAGCCGTTCGTCTTGCGGATAGAGCGTAAGCGCGGCCATGTTCATTGCCCTCCGGATGCGACAACCTGGAACTCGGCGGCCATCGGTGCATGCCCGATCCCGCAGAATTCCAGGCATTGCACGGTATAAGTGCCGGGCACGTCGAAAGCGTGCAGCAGAACATTCGTGTAGCCGGGCATCGCCTGCGTCTGTGTGACGATGCGGCCGTCGGGTGCGTAAATCGCGAACCCGTGGTTCACGTCGGCGCTCGTGACGCGAAACTCCACACTGCGCCCTACCTCGACCGTGGCAGGTTCGATCTGCCACGACCACATGCGACCGGTGACATCGACCACCTGCTGCGCATCGAGCATGCGGTGCTGCGGCGGAATCGGGTAGTTGTGCAGCGTCGCCCAGCTCCCTGCGGCGAAGATCACCAGCAGCACGCCGAACAGTCGGGCCTGAAACCGGCGCGCGGTCTGCGCCGACTTCGCGGTCGCCGCATCATCCGCTGGCTTGCCTGCCTGGAGGATCACAAGGATGAAGCCAAGGGCGACAAGCCCCATACCCGTGAGCGTGATGCCCCAGATGGCGTCCTGGAGGTGCATGTCGATCCCCCTGATCCAGCGAAGTTTGGGAGAGTTGACGGAAAACAGGGTGCCTGTCAACCCGGCGTATTGACCTTGCGCACGGCGGCTTCGACCTCAGACCTGCATCTTGTCCTTGTGTGCGTGGGCGCCATTCATCACATCGATGGCCAGCGTTGAGTGAGCGTAGGCGCCTCCCGCGCGCATCTCCGCGGCGACCCAGATCGCCTCCATGACTTCCTGATCGGTCGCGCCGCGCCTCAGCGCCCCTTCGGTGTGCCCGCGGATGCAGTATGGGCATTGCGTGACGTGTGCCACCGCCACCGCAATCAGTTGCTTCATCTTCGCGGACAGCGCGCCTTCCGCGAACACCGCCTTGCTGAAGGCCTGAAAGGCATCGTGCTGCGCGGGCGCCAACTCCTTGCGCTTCTGGGCGATTTCCCGGGTCGAGGCCGGGTACATGGACTGATCCATCGGGCTTCTCCTCGTAATGTCGTGCCACCCGATAGTATGCGCGTCTGATTCCAGGAGTATTTCATGGCCATGACAGGCAACAGGTTCCTGCTGGGATTCGCGGTTGGCCTCATCATCGCGATCGGCGCCCTCGCCGCTTTCGCGTGGTCTGGCGTCTATGGAATCGGCGCCGATGATCCTCACTCGCGACCGGTGAGCGCCTTTCTCGCCAGCGTGAGGGACCGCGCCGTTCGGGCTCGTGCCGCAAAGCTCGAGGTGCCTCGCGACCTCTCGAGTGAGGTGCGCATCCGGCAAGGCGCGGGCAACTACGACGCGATGTGCGCCACATGCCACCTCTCCCCGGGAAGCTCCGGCAGCGAACTGAATCGCGGCCTCTATCCGGCGCCGCCACGTCTCGATGTGGCCAGGGTCGATGCGGCTCAGGCGTTCTGGGTCGTGAAACACGGTATCAAGGCTTCGGGGATGCCCGCCTGGGGCAAGAGCATGAATGACGAGTACATCTGGAACATGGTGGCCTTCCTCGGCGCGCTTCCCGGCCTCGACGCGGGGCAATATCAGACGCTCGTCGCGGCAAGCGGCGGGCACTCGCACGACGGACAAGGCACGGACGATCACGGCGACCATGAACACCGCAGCCCGGATCATCACGATGAGGCGGAACTCCCCGATGTGCCGGAAGCCGCCCGGGACGCCGTCGCCGTCGTCGATGCGTTCGGGACCGCGCTCGTCGCGGGCGATCTGGGCAAGGCGAAGCTGCTCCTCGATCCCCGGGTCATCGTGCTCGAAGCGGGCGGTGCACAGCGCAGCCGCGAGGAGTACATGAGCGACCACGCCGTCGCCGACGCCCGATTCCTGCGTGGCGCACACGTGCAGGTCACGCGTCGCATCGCCCGTACCGGGGGCGACATGGCGTGGGTCGCGACCGAAAGCACCATTCATGCGCACGGCGACAAGCCCGCGTCGTCGCTCAGCACGGAGACCATGGTCCTCGAGAGGAAAGGAAACGCGTGGCGGATCGTCCAGATCCACTGGTCATCGCAGGAGAGGTGAGGCTCGCGCGCGGCCGGCGTAGGCTGCGATCCATGCTTGCGCGCCTCATTGCAATCTCGCTGCTCGCCTCCCTGGCGGGTGCCTGCGGCACCTTGCCAAACGGCCGTGCGTGGGGCGAGGACGCCACCGCCACACCTGGCTGGCGACACGTACGGGATGCCGCATGGCAAGCCGCTCGCAGCCCGCGGGTGTGGGTGCCTCTCGCCGCGGCGGCGCTGCTGCAGATCAACGGCTGGGATCGGGAGATCGCCGACTGGGCACGTGAGGAAACGCCGCTCTTCGGATCGGTCGAAAACGCGGGGCGCTGGAGCGATGACCTGCGAACGGCTTCGGTCGTCGCCTTTCACGTCGCTACCCTCGCGACACCCGGGGGCGATACCCCGCGCGAATGGATCCCGAACAAGTTGCGCGGCTTCGCCGTCGATGCGGCAGCCATCGTATCGACCACAGCGCTCACCCAGGGCCTGAAGTCTGCTGCCGGCCGTGAACGACCGAACGGAGCGGACCATGAGAGTTTCCCCTCGGGTCACACCGCTGTCGCCGCAGTCCATGGCCGGCTTGCCGCCATCAACCTTCGTTCGATCGACCTGAGACCCGGAACGCGACGCCTGCTCGACGTGGGGATCGACGCCATCACGATCGGCACGTCGTGGGCCCGCATTGAAGCGGGCTGGCATTACCCATCTGACACGCTCGTCAGTGCCTCTCTCGGGGCATTCTTCGCATCGTTCCACAGTGATGCCTTTCTGGGGCTCGATCGCGCGCTGGCACCCACCATCGCACCCGGCTTGACTGCGGGTGGCGCAAGCCTTCAATTCAGATGGACATTTTGAACAAGTAATTGGTCTTTAAATCAATGTGATACGGCCATTATGTAATGTTAAATAGCACGCTGGAAGCGCTGTTTCTGCGCGCAATACACGCAGTCTTTGGCCCTCATTACGTTGTATTTCAAATCCAGCGCGCTATATTTCACCCCTAGTCCATTGAAAACTAACGCAACGCGCCCCGGGGGACCGATGAGCACCGTGATGGAGCAAATGCAGCGTGCGGCCTTGACTCTTACTTGCACCGGACCGATCAAGGATCGCTTGGCGTCCGCCTATCGTGAGCACCTCGCGTCGATCGAGAGTGCTGACCTGCCCCGCGATCTTGCCGACGATCTGATTGCCGTGCGTCGCGCGATGGTGCGCGAGCGACCCTTGTGCCGCGCCGAGGATGCCGTGCAGGCGACAGTGCGCAAGATGTCGAACGAGGAGGCCGTCGAGATTGCAGGTCGCGTCGTGCTGCTGTTCGGCGCGTTGTGCGGCCAATGTCAGCAGGATCACAAGCTCGCGCCCGAGAGCGGCGCGATCGTTCGCTTCAGTCGAGCTTGAACTCGATGACATCCCAGCGCGCCGTATTCTCGTGGCGCGCTTCCTTCCTGATCGCATCGACGAGCCCGCGCTCGTCCCAGTCGATCACGACCGTGGCGAGATCCGTGAGTTCCTTCGGCAGCTTGATGTCCTTGCCGAAGTATTTCAGCAGCACGACGGGCTTGCTGCTCGCCTGCGCGAAGAGCGCCTGAAACGTCACGAGATCCTGGTGCTTCGCGAACAGCGTCGGCAGCAGGATCACCACTTCCGATTCCCTGATCTGGCGCCGCAGGTCTTCCCGCAAGGCCTCCTTGTCGCCGGTCGGCAAGCGGTCCGGTGTGCCCGTGTTCCTGTAGAAGAAATTGCGGGCGCTCTCGAGGTATTCGAACACGCGCAGGTAGTCGTCGTCGGCCTCCCAGACGTGGGATACGAACACGCGAATCGGGTCGGCCTGCGACATGGGTTCAAGTGTACACGCGGCACCGATACACTGCGCGGATACACCTTTGCGGACCCCGACTTGAGGCTGCTCGTCTACAACATTCGCTACGCGACCGGCACCGGCCCTACCTTTCACCTGCCCCTGCCCGGCGCCGGTTACCTGCGCAGCAGCCGCCGCGTGCTGCACGGGATCACGCAGTTCGTGCGTGCCGAGAACGCGGACGTCGTCGGGCTGATCGAGGTCGACACCGGCTCGATCCGTTCCGGCATGGTGAACCAGGCCGACTACATCGCCGGCGAGCTCGGGCACTACACGACCTACCAGAGCAAGTACAGTGTCAACTCGCTGAACCAGTTCATGCCGGTGGTGCGCAAGCAGGCGAATGCCTTCCTCGCCGCGCCACGGGTGACCGGTGAGCGCTTCCATTACTTCGACACCGGCATCAAGCGGCTGATCATCGAACTCGAGCTCGACGATGTGTGCGTCTTCCTCGTGCACCTGTCACTGAAGTTCCGCCATCGGCAGTATCAGCTGCGCTCGCTGCACGACCTGATCGTCCGCTCCTCCAAACCCGTGATCGTCGCGGGTGACTTCAATACCTTCTGGGGTACGCACGAGATCTATCTCTTCATGCGCGCTGCAGGGCTCGAGAGCGCGAACCCGCAGAACCTGCCTTCCTTCCCGGCGCGCAATCCGCGTGTCGAGCTCGATTTCATCCTCGTCAGCCGGGGCATCGAGGTCAGCAATTTCCGGGTGCCGGACGTACGCTTCTCGGACCATCGGCCAATCGTCTGCGACTTCAAAGTGAGGAGCTGAAATGCCCGACGCCCCCGCATGGACTCTCGCGCGTGACGCCGAAGGACTCGCAACTCTTACGCTCGACAAGCCGGGAACCTCGGCCAACGTGTTGTCGAAATCGGTGCTGATCGAGCTCGACGGCCTGCTGAACCAGCTCCATTCGAAGCCGCCGAGGGCGGTTGTCGTACGCTCTGCCAAGACGAGCGGCTTCGTGGCAGGCGCCGACATCAACGAGTTTGTGCCGCTGACCTCCAGGGAGGAGGCCTACGCGCTGATCCGCGCCGGACAGCAAGTGCTCGATCGCCTCGAAGCACTGCCCTGCCCCACCGTCGCCGCGATCAACGGCTTTGCGCTCGGCGGCGGTCTCGAACTTGCGCTCGCGTGCCGATACCGGGTGGCAGCCGATGACGGCAAGGTGTCGCTCGGCCTGCCCGAAGTACAGCTCGGCATCCACCCGGGTTTCGGCGGCACCGTGCGCACAGTGCGCCTGATCGGTGCGAAGGCGGCACTCGAGCTGATGCTCACCGGCAAGCCTGTGCGCGGCGACAAGGCGTTGCGACTCGGGTTGGTCGACCGGCTCGTACCACGCGCGGAACTTGATGCCGCGGCACGTGCGCTGGCCCTGCACCCACCGGCGCCCCGCCGGCCACGGCTCGGCGCGCGCGCGCTTTCCTGGCCGGTCGTGCGCCCCTTCATCAAGCCGGCCCTCGAGCGGCAGGTTGCCGCGCGCGCGCGCCGTGATCACTATCCGGCCCCCTACGCCATCATCGACCTCTGGGTCCGGCATGGCGCGCACGGCCCCGGCGCCTTCGAGGCAGAAGCGCACTCGATCGCACAGCTGTTCCTCACTGAAACGTCACGCAACCTCGTGCGGGCATTCTTCCTGCAGGACCGCCTGAAGGCACTCGGCGGTCGGCCCTCGAAGGACCTGCAGCGCGTTCACGTCATCGGTGCGGGCGTGATGGGCGGCGACATCGCGGCCTGGTGCGCGCTGCGCGGCTTCGATGTCACGCTGCAGGATCGGGAACTGCG
>CAUJHX010000198.1 GCA_963204795.1 Pseudomonadota bacterium
AGCGGGCCCACGTGGTCATCGAGAGCTATCGCCCGGGCGTCGCGAGCCGGCTCGGCGTCGGCTATGAGGATCTCAAGGCCATCAATCCGAAGATCGTCTACTGCTCGACCAGCGGTTATGGCCAGGATGGCCCCTGGTCGCAGTGGGCGGGTCACGACATCAATTACGTTGCGGTCAGCGGCTATCTCGCCTGCAGCGGTCGCGATGCCGAGGGCCGGCCGGCCCTGCCCGGAGCGACGGTGGCTGACAGCGCAGGCGGTGGCATGCAGGCCGCGATGGCCGTGATTGCCGCGCTGCTGCATGTCGCCAAAGGCGGCGAGGGCCGTCATCTCGACGTGTCAATCGCTGACGGCATGTTGAACGTGATGTCGTTGTACATCGACCGATTTCTCGCCACGGGCGAGGAGACACATCCGGGTTCAGATGTGCTGACAGGCAGATACGCCTGGTACGGCGTCTATGCTTGTGCCGATGGCCGGTACGTCTCCGTGGGCGCGATCGAAGCCCACTTCTTCAGGAACCTCTGCCGCCTGCTCGAGCTCGAGCAATTCAGCGGCAGCCAGTATGATGATGCGAAACAGGATGAAATGCGTGCGGCGTTCACGCAGCGATTCCTCACGAAACCGCGGGACGCCTGGGTCGCGGTGCTCTCGGGCGAGAACACCTGCGTTGCGCCGGTGCTCTCGATCGCCGAGGTCACGGCGAACCCGCAGTTGCGGGCGCGGCAGAGCTTCATGCACGCAAGTCATGCCGAGCGGGGTCGCTTCGAGCAGCTTGGTCCGGTGTTGGCCGGTGGCGAGCGGCAGCAGCCAGAGCATCAAGTCCGCCCCGCCGGCACAACCGACACAGACGCTGTCCTGGCGGCAGCGGGGTTTACAGGCATTGAAATCGAAGATCTACGTCACCGCGGAGTGATCGAGTGAGCGGCGGACATAGTCAGGAGTAATGACAGGTGACAGACATCGCAAGTGATCTGCCCATCGTGGTGCGCGACTTGATCGGCAAGCCGCACTACGTGGAAAAGACAGAGTTCCCGATCGAAATCGGGTACGTCTACAACATGTGCGCCGCGGTGCAGGACGGTAACCCTCTCTACTGGGACCCGGAGGTCGCCCGCGAGATCACCGGTGGGCAGATTGCACCACCGGCCATGCTTTCGGTGTGGTTCAAGCTGCATCACTGGATGCCGGGCGCCGTCGGCGAGCGCCGACCGATGCAGCTCTATTTCGATATCAAGGACATGGTTGGATTGCCCGAAGGCATCGTTGCGAGCAATGAAGCGAGTTTCGGCGAGCCCGTGCGTATCGGAGACGTGCTGACCACCAGCCAGTATTGCCGCGCGCTCGGCGAGTTGAAGGACACGAAGCTCGGTCGCGGCCGCTTCTGCACCATGGACATCGTGACGGTCAATCAGCGCGGCGAGTGGTGCGGCACCGACACCTACAACTTCCTCATTTACATCAAGGGTGCCCGATGAGCGCCGTACGCAATCTGACATTTGCCGAAGTCGAAGAGGGCCAGGAGCTGCCCGCGCTCATCCATCCCGTTACCGCCACGACGGTGGTGCTCGGGGCGATTGCGAGCCGCGACTGGCGCCCGATGCACCATGACCGCGATTTCGCGATCAACCGCAACGGCACGAAGGACATCTTCATCAACACGCCAACCAATGGCGGGTGGCTGCAGCGCTTCGTCACCGACTGGACAGGCCCGAAAGGCCGGCTCGGCAGGATGAAATTCAAGATGAAAATCCCGGTATTCCCGGGCGACACGATGCACTTTGCGGGTCGCGTCGTGCGCAAGTCGGTGGACGAAACGGGCTGTTGCTGGGTCGATCTCGATCTCTCCGTTTCGGTGGGAGACAAGATCAACACCGAATGCCAGGCGCGCTTTGCACTGCCGGCCAACGCCGACGACAACCCCTGGCAGCGGCGCGGCGAGCGCTGGAAACCCTGACTGTTGGTCGCATGAAAGGGGCAGTTGTGGCAGTTCCACTATCGCTCGGGGATCAGCTGACACTGCCGGTGCTGTGCTCACCGATGTTCATCGTGTCGACGCCACCGCTGGTTCTGGCCCAGTGCGTGAGCGGCGTCATCGGATCATTTCCGGCGCTGAATGCGCGCGGGGACGGGGCGCTCGATGAATGGCTGGGTGATCTCGAACAGCGGCTGCAAGCGTATCGCTTGGCGAATCCCGGCAGGAAGGTGGCGCCGTTCGCCGTCAATCAGATCGTGCACCAGAGCAACACACGGCTGGAGGCGGACTTCGAGGTACTGGAAAAGCACAAGGTACCGCTGGTGATCACCAGCCTGCGCGCCCCCACCGAGTACGTGCCTCGCATTCATGCCTGGGGCGGCCGCGTCCTGCACGACGTGACCAATATCCGCCACGCGGAAAAGGCATTGGAGGCGGGGGTCGATGGTCTGATACTGGTATGCGCGGGAGCGGGTGGACACTCGGGGGCGCTCAGCCCGATGGCGCTCGTGAGTGAGGTGCGGCGCATCTACAATGGACTCGTGGTTCTCGCCGGCAGCATCACGCGCGGTGAGCACATCCTGGCGGCGCTTGCGATGGGTGCCGATCTGGCCTACATGGGTACGCGCTTCATCGCTACCGAAGAGGCGAATGCGACGCCCGCCTACAAGCGGATGATCGTCGAGTCGGGCGCCAGCGATATCCTGTACACGCCTTACTTCTCCTCGGCGCACGGCAACTACCTGAAGCCCTCGATCCGCGCCGCCGGCCTCGATCCGGACAATCTCGTCCGCGCACCGGGCGAGACGGCGAAGATGGCCTTCACGAGCGCTGATGGCTCGAGGACGGTCGGCGCCAAGACTTGGAAGGACATCTGGAGTGCCGGTCACGGCGTGGGGGCCATCGGCGATATTCCGACCGTCGCGGACCTGGTCGCCAGCCTGCAGTCGCAATTTGCCGCGGCCCGCACGCGTCTGTGCGCGTAGTCCTGGCAGGGGCGATGCGAGGAGATTGTCTTGAGTCTCTGGCGTGAGATCGTCGACCAGCGCATAGCCACCCTCCACGACAGCGCCGCGGACAAGCGCATGGATCTCGCGCAAGCGATTCGGCGCTTCGTACGCCCGGGCATGAAGATCAATCCCGTGACGATGCAGGCGCGTCCGCAGGCGGCCATGTACGAGCTCTGCCGCCAGTTTGCCGGAACCCGCCCCGGTTTCGAGTTCATTTCGTCAGCGCTGAGCGGCAGC
>CAUJHX010000199.1 GCA_963204795.1 Pseudomonadota bacterium
GACGCCAGTGAGCACGGCGCCGATCGTGGGCGAGGCGACCGCGCCCGATGAAGGCACGATGGCGATCGAGCTGCCCGGTCCCGCGGATGAAGTTTTCGTGGAGCCCACGCGTGCGCCGCCGTCAGCCGTGCACCACGAGCCACGCCGCCGCATGGGCCTGTGGGCTGGCCTCGCCCTCGCGGCATCCGCGATCGGCATCGTGTCCTTCGTGTTGCCGCGCCTCGCTCCGCGGCCGCATGTGGCGCCCGTGCCCGAAGCGCTACCGGTTGCGAAGGCGGACAAGGCTTCCGCGGAGGCGGATCCCGTCAAGGAACTGGAGGCTCTCGAGGCAGGTATCGCGAAGCGGCTCGCCAACATCGAGGGGCGGGCAGCGGCCTTGTGGGGAGGTGCCGACTTCGCGACGGTGAAGAAGTCTGCAGAGTCGGCTGCGGCGCGGGCGGCCGAGGGAGATGTGGCAGCGGCGACGGCAGATTTCCGCGCGATCGGCAAGCGTCTCGCCGGGATCGAATCGCAGGCGCCTGCTGCGCTCGCCGGGCAGCTCAAATCGGGTGCTGCCGCGCTCGACGCCGGAGAGCCGGTCCGTGCGCGCAGCGCTTTCGAGCTTGCGCTGCGCATCGATGCCAGCAATGACGTTGCGGCGGCCGGGCTGAAGCGCGCGCAGGCCCTCGAGACCGCGATGCCACTCATTGCTGAGGCTGCCAATGCCGCAGCCGCGGGGCGTACTGCCGAAGCCATCGGGCTGTATGAGAAGGCGCTCGTTGCGGATGCGGGCAATGACGCCGCGCGTGACGGGCTCGCCCAGGCGCGCAGTGCCCTCGGTGCGAGCGAGTACGCGCGTGTGCTCGCGAGCGGGTTCAATGCGCTGCGTGCCGGCGATCTCGAACGGGCGCGCGAGGATTTCGGGCGCGCCAGCGCGATGCAGCCGGGCGCCAGCGCGCCCAGGGAGGGTCTCGAGCAGCTCGCTGCGGCCGAACAGGCGCGCGCTGGCGATGTGGCCCGTGAGCGCGCGGCGGCACTGGAAGAGTCCGAGCGCTGGGCCGACGCGCTCGCCCTCTACGATCAGGTGCTTGCCCGCGATCCGTCGCTGCAGTTCGCGCAGGCGGGGCGGGCGCGTACCGCGCCACGCGCGGAGCTCGCGCGCCGCCTGCAGCTTGTCATCGACCGTCCCGACCGGCTCGCAACCGAAGCCGTGCGCGCCGAGACGGAGCAACTCCTCGATGCCGCGCGCGCCGCGACTCCTTCGGGTCCGGTGATCCGCTCGCAGGTTGCGCGCATCGAGTTGCTGCTGCCGGCGTACGACAAGACCGTACGGGTCGCGTTCGAGTCCGACAACGCCACGGACATCACGATCCAGCGCGTCGGCGCGCTCGGGACTTTCCTGCATCGCGAGATCGAGCTGAAGCCCGGCCGCTACACGATCATGGGGACCCGGGAAGGCTTCCGCGATGTTCGCCGCGAGATCACGATCGCGCCGGGCTCAACCGGTCAGACGATCTCCGTGACTTGCGTCGAGCCCATCTGAGGCGCCGCACCCATGGCCACCCAACCTGACCGGTCGCCCATCCAGGCAGCGCGCGCGAGCGTGCACGAACCGCTCGGTCGGCGCGAACTCGCGGCACCGTTCACGGTGGGTGCGTTCGGCTCCGATCTCATCGTGCCGGAAGTCGAAGCAGTGGCTGCTCTCACGTTCGACTTCGATGACGGACTCTGGCGTGTGACACCAGCGGCGGATGTCGCCGCGCGACTGAACGGCGAGCGCCTGCGCGAATCACGTGATCTGCGGCCGGGCGATGTCATCGCGATCGCGCAGACCCAGATCGCGATGCGGGCCACGGCGCCTTGCGTGATGGATGTGCTGCACCTCGTGGGCAACGACACGATCGCGCCGCTCGCGCCCACGAGCGGGCGCGAGGGCGCGCTCGACGATGAAGACGTCGAGATCAGCGCCGTGCCACGCGATCTGCTCGCCGCGCCCGGCCGGGCGCAAGCGCCTCCCCGTGGCCGCACGGCGCGCCGCGTCGCCATCGGTGCCGTGCTCGGGACAGCGGCTGCCGTGCTCCTGCTGCTCTCAGGCGTGGAGCGGGTGCCACTCGTGCTCGAGCCCGCCGCGGCGAGCGTGCGCGCGACCGACACACTGCTTGCCTGGCACTCGGGCGCCACGCTCTTCGTGCTGCCCGGCGAGCATCGACTGCGGGCGAGTGCACCGGGCTATGTAGCGCTCGAGAAGCCAGTGAGGGTCGTGCGCGATGCAACGGTTCCGGTACGCATGCGGCTCGAGAAGGAGCCTGGCGTGCTTGTCGTCGACACCGGCGGTGTCGCCGCGAGCGTCGCCGTCGATGGCGCCGATGCAGGTCGCGCGCCCGGCGATGTGCGCGTCGCCGCGGGCCGGCACACGCTCACCTTGCGCGCGGATCGCCACCTGGATGCGATGGTCGAAGTGGAGGTCGAGGGGCGTGGCGTGCGGCAGGATCTCGCAGTCCGCCTTGAGCCTTCCTGGGGAACGCTCGCGCTCACGGTGCGTACGCCCGGTGCGCAGATGTCGATCGATGGCGCGGCTCCCGTGCCTTTGCAGGCGAGGCTCGACCTGCCCGCGGGCGCCCATCGTGTCGCGATCACGGCCGCGAACGCCAAGCCGTGGGACAGCGCACTCGTCATCAAGGCCGGCGAGACGACGGCGATCGGCCCGATCGATCTCGGTGCTCCCGATGCGAGGCTTGCGGTGCGCTCGACTCCGGCGGGTGCCGATGTGTCGGTCGATGGCGTGTACCGGGGCCGCACGCCGCTCGACATCGCGATGGCGCCGGGCGGCCGGCACGATGTGCTCGTCGCGCACACCGGTTTTGCACCGTGGTCGCGCAGCGTCGGTGCCGTATCGGGCGAGCGCGCCCTGCTCGATGCGAAGCTCGAGCCCGTGTATGTCGCGCTCGCGGTGAGCGGAGATCCCGCTGATGCCGAAGTGTGGGTCGATGGCGCATCGAAGGGGCGCACGCCGCTGACGCTCGAACTGCTCGCCGGTGAGCACTCGATCGAGGTGCGCAAGGCGCCGCTCGATCCTTACGCCACGAAAGTCGTGCTTGCGCCCGGCCTCGCGCGCAGCCTCGAGTACCGGCTCACGGAGGCAGGGCGGCCTTCCAATGCCCTCGCTGCTGGCACTCGCATCACGACGAAGATCGGCTATGGACTGAGATTGCTGAAACCCGCGACTTTCGAGATGGGCAGCGAACGGCGCGAGCAGGGCCGGCGCCCCAATGAAACGCTCCGTCGCGTCACACTTGCCCGTGCTTTCTACATGGGCGCCACCGAAGTGACCAACGGACAGTTCCGGCGCTTCAAACCCGATCACGTCTCGGGCCATGTAGACAGGAAGAGCGTCGATCTCGACGCGCAGCCCGTCGTGCAGGTGAGCTGGGACGACGCCGTGGCATTCTGCAACTGGCTGTCGGGGGAAGAGGGATTGCCACCGGCCTACGAAAAGAAGGACGGCAAGTGGGCGCTCAGGACGCCGATCGCGAACGGCTATCGCCTGCCCAGCGAAGCGGAGTGGGAATATGCTGCGCGCGGCAGTGGCAGCGGCAGCGGGAAGATGCGTCGCTACGAATGGGGCAATGCGCTGCCGATCGTTGCAGGCAGCGGCAACTATGCCGGTGCCGAGGCGCTTGGCACGATGTCGCCCATCCTCGAGTCTTACCGCGACGATTATCCGAACGTCGCGCCCGTCGCGAAGTTCGGCGCAAACCCGTTCGGCCTGTACGACATGTCGGGCAACGTGTCGGAGTGGACACACGACTTCTACGCCTCGCTGCCCGACGGCGCGCCGCAGACAGATCCGTTCGGCCCCGCGCAGGGAACCCGGCACACGATCCGCGGTTCCAACTGGCGTACAGCCACCGTCGCGGACCTGCGGCTCGCCTGGCGTGACGGCGCCGACGGCACGAGCCAGACGACCGGCTTTCGCATTGCGCGTTACGCGGATCCCTGAGAGACATGAAAAATACCTGGCGCTCGATCTGGATCATGACGCTTGCATCGCTCGCGGTGTGGATCGCGGCGTATGTCATTGTGCGAATCGTTCCGCCTGCCATCGCGCAAGTGGCCGAGCCGCCGGATGATGAGGAGGGCCCGATCGGGCCGCCGGTCAGGGAGCAGGAAGAGCTGCCCCCCGATCTGCGCCAGTCGGCCGACAACAACGTCAGTTTTCCCGTGGACATCTGACTCCGAAGGACACGCATGAGTGCGCCACGCCGCTATCCGAGTGAGTTCGTCTTCAGCCTGTTCGCTCTCGCGATCACTTTCGTGATCGTGCATTCCATATACGTGCTCGACGTGCGACCGAAGGCGCAGGTGATCCTCGCAGAGCAGCGCGCCGGCATGCTGCGCGACCCGAACTACATCGCCGATCGCTCTTTCTACGTGCTGGTGAAGGACTACGAACAGGAGAGCGAGATCATCCTCTTCATCTGGGCGCTCGCGATCATCGGCTACAAGGCGAAGCGGCAATCGCGCGAGCGCAAGACACTCGAAGGGGAGCTGCTGGCGCTGCCCGAGGGCATGAAGATCCTGCCGGAGGATGCGCGCGAGTACACGCGCCAGATCGAAGGTCTCGACCAGGAGCGGCGCCGCATGCTGTTGCCGCGCGCGCTGCTCGCGGCGCTCGCCCGCTTCGGCGCCACGCGCAGCGTGCAGGATGCATCGACGGTGGCCCACGGCATGTGCCAGTCGGAGGCCGAGCGGCTCGACTCCGAGATGTCGATGCTGCGCTATATCGCCTGGGCGATTCCGGCCATCGGTTTCATCGGCACCGTGCGCGGCATCGGCGATGCGCTGGGGCAGGCGCACAAGGCGGTGGGCGGCGATATCTCGGGCGTCACCGAGGGTCTCGGCGTGGCGTTCAACTCGACGCTGATCGCGCTGCTGTTGTCGATCTTCCTGATGTTCCTGCTGCACCAGCTGCAACTCGCGCAGGAGCGACTCGTGCTCGACGCCGAGACCTGGCTCGACACGCGCCTCATACGCAACATGCAGGCGAGGTGAAGAGGGGATGACCGTGACATTCGGCCTCTCGATCGATGACCGTGCGCTCGCAGTGGCAGCCGGGGGCCGCGTGCTCGGCGTCGCACCGGCGATTGCGCGCCGCACCGGTGGCGGGGAGCTGCTCGGCACGACCGCCCTCGATATCCTGCGAAGCCGCCCCGCCGAAGCCTCTGCGCGTCACTGGAGCGATATCGCGGCGGAGAGTGCAGCGGGCGCTGCCGCGCTGTCGGTAGCGGCCGCGGAATTGCGTCAGCGCCTGCGGGCTGCAGGCGAGGCGCTGCGGGCGATGGGCGACGGGCTGGGGGCTGCGGGCCAGACCTTCGCTGCGTGGGTGGCCGTCAGTGCAGCCTTCTCGCCGCGCGCGCTGTCGGACGTGCTCGCCGTGGCGCAGGCGGCCGGGATGAGGACGCACGGTTTCGTGGATGCGGCCGTTGCGACCGTGGCACCGCTCGGCCTCGCGAGGCCCGCGATCGTGCTTGAAATGGGTCTCTTTCACGTCGCGGCGACGGCTGTCGAGTGCGGCGCGACCGTGCGTCGCCGGCGCTCGATTGTGAGCCGCAGCGGCGGGCTGCTCGACATCTGCCAATCATGGCTCGACGTCGTGAGCGCGGCGATGGTGCTGCGTACCCGCTTCGATCCGTTGCACGATGCCGCGGTGGAACAGCGGCTCTTTGGTGAGCTGCCATGGCTCTCCGCGCAAACGGTGGAGACGGGCTCGGCGACGGTGGCGCTCGAGGGCCCCGCCGGCGAGCAGCACGAGGTGCAGATCGCACGCGATCAGCTCGCCGCGGCCGCAGCGGCGCCTTATCGCGAACTGGAGCGCTGCCTGCACGAATTGCGGCGCGCCGGCGCGCCGGTCGCCGTGATCGTGCCCCAGGCACTGCTCGCACTCGCCGGGCTGCGCGAGCGGCTCGAGACGCTTGCCGACTGCGAGCTCGTCGTGGTACCGGAAGGCTGGGCCGCGGCGGTGGTGTCGCAGATGCCAGTCGACGAGGCGGCCAATGCACCCGTGCGTCTCGTGCGGCGGCTCGCTGCGACCGCCACATCGCCGCAGGGGGGGGCGCCGCAGCGACAACAGCTCGGCGAACGCCCGGGCGAGGAGATCGACCCGACTCACTTGCTGCACGCAGGCCGCGCACTCCCGCTGACTGCCCGGGGGCTCTCGGTCGGGCGAGAGGGCAATGGGGCGGATATCACAGTGCCTGAGGGCGCAGCAGGCATTTCGCGCCGGCACTGCACGATCCTGCGCGACGGCGACGGCGTCGTGCTGGTCGATCACAGCCGTCATGGCACCTGGGTCAACGACGAGCGCGTCGCCGGGCGCGCGCGACTGCACGCGGGAGATCAGGTGCGCATCGGCGAGCCCGGCATCGAACTCGCGCTGATCAGCGTGGGAGGCGGCGGTGCGCAAGCGACGCCAGACTGAGGTCTTCAGCCTCTCGTTCCTCGACTGCATCTGCTGCGGCTTCGGCGCGGTCATCCTCTTCTACATGATCATCAGCGCGCAGAGTGGCGTCGAGCGCATCCGCAAGACCGAGGATCTCGCCTCGCAGGTGCGCCTGCTCGAGGAGCAGGTGCTCGAAGGCACGAAAAATCTCGTGGTGCTGCGCAATGCGCTGACCAGAGCCACGAGCGAAACCGTGAGCGCGTCCTCGCGTGCCACGCGCCTCATCGAACAGCTGCAGAAGGAGCGCGACCAAGGCTCGATCTACGACGACACCACCATCGCGCGCCGTGAGCATATCGAGAAGCTGAAAGCCGATATCCGCTCGCTCGAGGAGAGTACCCGCCGCCTCGAGGCCGCGAGCAAGGACGCCGGGCCGCCGGGTGACGCGGTGAAGATTGCGAAGGGAGGGGCGGACCGTCGTTACATCACCGGGCTGCGCATGCGAGGCAGACACATTCTGGTGCTGGTCGACGCATCGGCGAGCATGCTCGACGAGGACATCGTCAATGTCATCCGCCTGCGCAACACGAGCGACGAGTCGCGCCGCGCAGCCGCCAAGTGGCGACGCGGGGTCAGGACGGTGGGCTGGCTTGCCGCGCAGATTCCCGCGGCGAGCAAGTTCCAGGTGTACCGTTTCGATACGAAGCCGGTGCCGCTGCTCGCGGACACGGCCGGCAAGTGGCTGAGTGGCGGCGAGCAGGCACCGATCGACCGCGTGCTCGAGGAGATGGACAAGGTGGTGCCACAGAACGGCACGAGCCTCGTCAACGCCTTCGGAGCGATCCGCCAGCTCTCGCCCGCGCCGGATCAGGTGATCCTGATCACCGACGGCCTGCCCACGCAGGGCGCGACGCCACCGGCAATCCGGCGCTACATCGACGCGCGCGGCCGCCTGCGATTGTTCGATGACGCGGTGAAGGCGCTGCCGCCGCGCACGCAGATCGACGTGGTACTGCTGCCGATGCGCGGCGACAACCCGGCCGCGCACGCGTTCTGGCGCCTCGCGCGCAACGCGGGCGGTGCGTACATCATGCCCTCGAAGGACTGGCCGTGAGTGGTGCGCCATGAAGCTGCAGCGCCGCGACACCGAAGTTTTCAGCCTTTCGTTCCTCGACTGCATCTGCTGCGGATTCGGGGCCATCATCCTGCTGCTCGTGCTGTCCGAGTTCGGCCAGCCGGTGGTGATCGAGAAGAGCCGCGAGCAGCTCGACGGCCAGGTGCTTGCGCTGCAGAAGGAATTGCACGAGATCCGCGGCGAGACCGATGTTCTCGAGCGCGAGATGCAGGGTCGCGTCGATACGCTGCGCAAGGAAAAACTCAATCTCGCCCGGGTGAGTGGCGAGATCTCGACGATCAAAGGTCAGTACGAGGCGAGTCGCAAGGATGCCGCGGTGGCGAATATCGTCGAGGGCGAGCTGGTCGCCGCGTACGAATCGCTCACGGAGGACCTGAAGAAGCTGCAGAAGCAGTCCCGGCGGCGTCCACCGACCGAAGCGGTGGGCGGCATTCCGATCGACAGCGAGTGGATCATCTTCGTGATCGATACCTCGGGCAGCATGCTGTCGGCGCACTGGGACAGTGCGCAGGCCGTGCTGAAGGAGATCCTCGACATCTACCCGAAAGTGCGCGGCCTGCAGGTGCTGGACGACGAAGGCAAGCCGATGTTTCCCGGCACCCGCGGCCAGTGGCTGCAGGACAACCCGCAACAGCGCACGCGCATCACGAACGCCATGCGCAACTGGCGTGCGTTCAGCGATTCCGACCCGGTGCAGGGCATCGAGGAGGCGGTGGCGAAATACTGGGCGCTCGACAAGCGCATCAGCATCTACGTGATCGGCGACGAGTTTACGGGAGACTCCATCCAGCGCGCTCTCGATGCGATCGACAAGGCGAATCCGCCGGACGCGAATGGGCGCAGACGCGTGCGCATCCACGCGATCGGGTTCCCGGAAGGCCCCGGCATGCCACCGTTTACAAGCATCCGCTTTGCTGCCTTAATGCGGGCAGTGTGTGACCGCAACGGGGGCACGTTCGTTCCCGTGACCACCGAGAAGGCCTGCGCGGGCTACATCGAGGTGTTCGGCACGCGTCAATGCATCGGCGGAGGCTGATCCACATGTCGCCACTCACCGTTTCGCTGCGCGTCGTGCCGCTCGTCGGGCTGCTCACCGTTGCGGCTTGTGGCAGCGTCGAGATCGCGCCCGAGCCGGTCATTCCGCAGCCGATCGTCCGCCAGCTTCCGGTGAAGGCGGCGGTGCTCCTGACCGGCGATCAGCGCGCATTCCGTCAGGTCGAGACGCGTGGCGGCGTCGACTGGACGATCGGGCTTGGCGCGGGCCATCAGCGTCTCGCGCACGCCGTGTTCGGCGCGTTGTTCGCGGATGTCCGTTACTTCAACGACGCGGAAGCCGCGCGCGCCGCGACCGGTCTTGCGGTGATCTTCGAGCCGCGCATGGAGCAGTATTCGTTCGCCACGGCCAACGAAACGGGCGGCGATTACTATGCGGTGACGATCCGCTATCGCATCAATGTCTACGCTGAAGGCATGCAGGCGGTCGACTCGTACACGATCACCGGCTACGGCAACAGCCGTGACCGGACGATGTCGAGCAGCAAGCCGCTCGAGGAAGCCACGCGCGCGGCGATGCGTGATGCAGCGGCGAAGTTCCTCGTACAGTTCCCGCGACAGCCGATCGGCCAGCAGCTCGCGCGTGGCGAGCCGCTCGTTGCACCTGCGGTGCTCGCTGCCGACGGAAGCGCAGCTTCCGAAGCGTTCAAGCGCATCGAGGCGGTGCCGGTGATCGAATCGCCGCGCGCGGCGAGCAGGCCGCCGGCCGAGCCGGCACCGGTGTCGCCCGCGGCGCCCCCGACGTAGAGGGCGGCGCGCAACGCGCCACGGGCTACGAGCAACGGGCAACGGGCTGCGGGCCAGACGTGGCCTGCCGGCGCGCGCCACCACGGTCGCGTAGCGAAATCTCCGCCGCCGAGCGTGGAGGGCGCCGAGCTGCGACGGACAGAGCGAGGCGGCCGCGACAATTCCGGTTCTGATTACACCTTGCGCCGAGCGCCGTCGCATCGAGGGTACGCCGTCGGAGACGGCGCGCCCGACCCGCGAGGAGGTGGAGCCTTCGCACCGCCACCGTGGCGCGTGACGGCTTACTGGCTCGCCCGCTTCTGTTCCGGCTTGCGCACGAGCACGTGCTCGGTGAGCGTGACGCCGGTTGTCCCGACGGGTTCGCCGTTCTCGAGGCGCGGTGCATAGAGCGCCTTGCGGATGGCCGTTTCCACGCCTGCGCCGTACTCCCGCGGCGCCTTGTTCGGTGAGATCACGATCTCTGCGGTGCGCCCGTCTGCCCGGACTGCGAACGTTGCCTCGATCGCGAATTCCTCATAGTCCTCGACATTGCCGCCCGTGAAGCGCGCGATGGACGTCGAGGGCGGCTTGTACCGCAGCTGTCTCGGGGCGTTGACGACTTTCGTATCGCCGGCCGCCTGCAGCGCGTTCCACGCGCCACGATAGGCAGTGCGTGCCTCCCTGTCGTTGCCTGCGGTGAGCTGCCAGTCACCCAGGTCGACGAGGGTTGCGCCCAGCAACGCGGGCACTGGCGGATTGGCCTTTTGCGCCGCGCGCAGTGCGAGCTGCAGCGCCTTCTCGCCCTCCGGGTTCAGTCGCGGCTGCGACTGACTCGTGCCCGGACCGGTGTTGAAAAGGGTGGGGCTCTCTGCTGTCGATTCCTGCGTGACCTCCGGCCCGTAGAGATACTCGAGCCGGTAGGCGCGCGCGATGCCCCGCAGCGGTTCTATCGTCGGCACGCTGCCGCGGCCCGACGTCGCTTCAGCGAGCCGCAGCGCACGCATGTGCTCCACCCGGGCAGTCGCGTAGCGGCCCACATACTCGTACCAGCGTGCGAGAAAGTCGTAGGCCGGAAGCATCCGTGGGTCGCCTTTGCCGTAGGCGGTCTCGGCGACGCGGAATGCGTACTGATGTTCCCGTTCGGCGTCCTCGAGGCGGTTCTGCGCGACATACACGTCAATCAGTGCGCGGATGAAATCGAGCTGCTCGGGGTTGTAGAGTCCATCGAGGTTGCGGGAGAGGTCCAGGGCGTGCTTGAGCGCTTCTGCGGCCGGCGCAGGCTGGTACGAACGCGCGTAGGTGAGGCCGAGTCCCTGCAGCGGCCGCAGCCGCGCCCGGTCGGTCGTGGAGCCCACCGCATCGAGGATCGCGAGCGCGCGTTGGTATGCGGCCTCGGCCGCGGCGAAATTGCCGAGGCGCAGCTGGGTCGTGCCGACGTTGGCGAGCGGGTTTGCCAGGGCTCGATCCTTGTCCCCGTACTGCTGTTCGGTCGCTGTGACGAGCTGCTCAGCCACCGGCAGCGCTTCCTGATACTTCCCCTCGTCGAAGAGGGCACGAAACTGCGTGTAGATTGCGACGCGTTCTTCGTCGGTGATAGCGGACATTGATTCAGCACCCGCCACTCCGGCGAAGGCGATCAGCGCCGCCAGCAATCCGCTTCGTCTGCACTTCACTTCGCGCATCGCTCTCACGATATCATCAGGGGCGGGGGAGCGGCTATGAACGACATGCAGAGGGTCGCGCTGGTGGCCGGGGCCACTGGACTCGTGGGGCAGCGACTTGTCGCGACGCTGTGCGAAGCGCGCGAGTATTCGCGTATCCATGCCCTGACACGGCGTCCGTTGACGCGCGATCACCAGAAGCTCGCCAATCGGGTCGTCCGTTTCGCGGACCTCGAGGCGCAACTGCGGGGTATCGCCTGCACCGAGGCGTTCTGCTGCCTGGGCACGACCCTCAGGGAAGCCGGCTCCGAGGCGGCCTTCCGGCAGGTCGACTTCGATTTCGTGCTCGCGTTCGCGCGGGCCGCTCGCGCCGCGCAGGCGCAGCGCTTCGTGCTGGTGTCTTCGGTGGGTGCCGACGCGGACAGCCGCTCGTTCTACCTGCGGGTGAAGGCGCAGACGGAAGCTGCGGTCATGACCCTCGGTTTTCCCGCACTCGACATCATGCAGCCGGGCCTGTTGCTCGGCGCGCGCCGGGAGATGCGGCCGCTCGAGTTCGCGGCGCAGTGGACGCTGCCAGTCGTCGCGCCGCTGATGTTCGGTGCTTTGGCCCGGTGGCGGCCAGTCGGCGCGGATGTGCTGGC
Organism: Pseudomonadota bacterium; assembly: GCA_963204795.1. Lineage (GTDB taxonomy): Bacteria > Pseudomonadota > Gammaproteobacteria > Steroidobacterales > Steroidobacteraceae > CADEFQ01. Next base: position 11,635 of record CAUJHX010000199.1, read on the forward strand.
GCGAGCGATGCTGGGCGCGGCCCGATCGGGGCGACGGGGGGTTACGCGCCACACCTGGTCTGCGATCAGGATGCTGGCGGATCGGGGCGGTCCGGACTGAAGCAGGCAGTCGGCGAGTTCCGTCAGCGATCGGGGACGCGCGGCACGGGCGAATAGTGCAATACGCGTCCGGCGTGCACGAGAAATCCGGCCACGACTGCCAGCAGGCCGGCAGTGGGTCCGGCAAGCAGGGCGATGCCCGTTGCGAACGCGAGTGTTGCTGCGAGCAGCGAAATGCCCGCGACCGCCGCGAGCCAGAGTGCTCCGACGATCAAGAAGGCACGTTCCAGAAAGATCACGGCTTCCGGCCAGGGTTGCGCGGGCGGCAAGGCGAGCTCGAGCGCAAAGGCGAGCGCGAGGATCGAAAGCGTGAGACGAAATGCGCGCGCACGCGGGATGCTTCGCAGCCAGGCCGCAGCAGGCAGGGCGACCACGAGACCCAGGCATTCATCGAGCGTGAGCCACTGGCCGACGAACACGACGCGCAGCACGAGCGAAAGTACCGCAACGCCGAAGAAGGTTCGCGTGAAGCCGTTCGGCACAACGAGACGGCGGATTGCCGAGGCAATGACGAGGTATCCGGCGAAGAACGCAAAGACCGCGATGCCGTCGTAGGCAAGATCGCGCAGCGGCTGCATGCCGGACCATGCATGGCCCTGGTTGAGGCGCGGCATGAATGGCACCGCGTGCATCGCGAACCACAGTGCGATCAACACGAGCGCGATCGGCTCGGGGCGCGCGTGGCGCAGCGCAATCCGCGCCAGCGGCCACTTGCGCCGGCGCAGCAGCGCACCGGCAAGCGCGCCGCATGCCCCACCGGTCGTGTTCATCGCGACATCGACGAGGTTCGGCACTCGCGAACGCGTCATGTGCTGCAGCAACTCGATCGTGAGCGACAGGGCCGCGGCGAGCACGATGGCGCCGAGCGCGGCCAGAGGCGCACGCCAGCGTGGCGGCGCCAGCCAGGCCAGCAGCGCCCCGACCGGCAGGTAGGAAAGCAGGTTGCCCGCACGGTCGGCGCGCGCCGAGTAACCCCACGGCAGCAGGTCCGCCGGGCCGCGCTGCAAAGCGGCGGCGAAGCGGGACAGATCGAAGCGGAACGGAAAGAATGACGCGTACAGGATCAACGCGATCACGAGCGCGAGCAGCCAGGCGGCGCGCCGTCGCGACTGGTCTCGATTGAAGGCGTCGTAGGACACGGCATCAAGCATAGCGTGATGCACTTCACAACTCTTCGATTCGTGACAGGCGCCACGCCGGTACGGCGCCGACTTTCGTTAAATTGGTGCTCATGGACCTTCTCCGCGCGAGTTTCGGCACCCGCATGGGGCGACGGATCGCCGCCACGCTCGCGGTTGTCACGCTCGTACCGGCGTTGCTCGCGGCTGCGGTGCTCGTGCAGCAATCCGCCCGGACGGTGGATGCGGGTGCTGCCCAGGCGCTGAGCCGCGATGCGCAGGCCGTTGCGGCTGATTTTGCGGCACGCTTTGCCGCGCCAGACGGGGGCGCACGAGACGTCGAAGCCATCGGGCTCGCGGCCGGAGACAACGCAAGGCGGCCGGTGCGCGGCGATGCCTCCTCCGGGAATGAAGCGCGGCGCATCGCCCTGCTCGATGGTGGTGGTCGCCTGCTCTTCAGCACTGCGGCCTTGCCCGAAGATGTCGTGGAAATGCTGGCTCGATATGGCAGCGATCCCGTCACGACGCACGGCGTCCTGCCGCTTGCCTGGCAGGCCGCGGGCGTCGAGTGGCAGGGCGGGCTCGCTCGCCTCGGGCATCCTGCCGGAAACAGCTGGTCTGTCGTCGTCTTCGAGCCGCGGCCGCGCTGGATCCAGGCAGCGAGGCCAGTCGTGGCAGAGCTTGCGGCGATCTTCGGACTGGCGCTCGCCGGCATTGCACTCGGCGCGTTCCTCCTGAGCCGACGTTACGTGCCGGTTGCCACACGGTTTGCGGATGCATTTGCACACGAACGCACGAACACCCTGCCGCGCGTGCGCGGCGCCGATGCGGATGAATTCGGCGATGCGATCGACGTCTACAATGTGGCGGCCGGTCGCCTGTCCGAACGCCTCACCGCGCTCGAGACGCTGAGCGAGATCGATCGGCTGCTGCTCGGGTCGGCGGAACTCGAGCAGATGTTCGATGCGATCCTGACACGGGTGCAGGCGGTCACGCGCTGTGACGGTGTCGCGATCACGCTGATCGATGCGGACTCCGCCGATCACGGGCGCGTCTACTTCACTGCACCGCAGTTGACCGACCTGCCCGTGGTCCGTGTCGAGCTGGATCCGGACATGCTCGCCACCCTGTACGAGGCCAGGGAGGGCGTCACGATCGCGCGCTGGGAGCCTCTTCGCCACAGTCTGCTGCGACCCCTCGCAGAACTCGGCGCCGGTTTCTTCTGGGTGTGGCCGGTGGTGTCCGGCGATCGGCTGGCCGCGGTGCTGTCACTCGGCTATCGCGACGCGCCTGCCGCGGACCCGGCGCTGGCGCGCCATGGCGCCGAGTTCGCCGACAGATTGTCGGTGGCGCTCTCGAACAGCGCGCGCGACGAGCGCCTCTACCGTCAGGCGCATTTCGATGCGCTGACGAGCCTGCCGAACAGGCTGTTGTTCCGCGACCGGCTCGCGCAGGAACTGGCGAGCGCGACCGCCAGCGGGACGCGCGGCGCGCTCCTCTACATCGACCTGGATCACTTCAAGCGTGTCAACGATACAGTCGGCCATGCGGCCGGCGATCAGCTCCTCACCATCGTCGCGCAACGCCTGCGCGCCTGCGTGAAAGAAGGCGATACGGTAGCGCGCCTCGGTGGCGACGAATTCACGATCGTGCTGCGTCAGGTCACCGATCCCGACGCGGTGCGCACGGTCGCCGAGCGCATTGTCGCCTCGCTCGAGGCGCCGGTGAACGTCGCCGGCCGCGACCATCTCGTGCGTGCGAGCATCGGCATCACGCTGTTCCCGGATGACGCCACGCACATCGATGAGCTGATGCGCAACGCCGACGCCGCGATGTACCGTGCCAAGGAGGGTGGCAGGGGTCGGGCGGTATTCTTCGATCGCGCGCTCGCTGCGCGCCAGGTGTCGGCGAGTCGCAGCGGGCTCTACCGGGCGCTGCGCCATCGGGAATTTTCGCTCTTCTATCAGCCCCAGTTCGAAGTTGCAGACGGCAGGCTGGTCGGTGTCGAGGCACTGTTGCGCTGGCAGACGCCGCGCAACGGGCTCAAGTATCCCGCGGAGTTCGTGCCAGCTGCGGAAGAGACGGGGTTGATCGTCGATATCGGTGCCTGGGTGATCGAGGCGGCCTGTGCGCAGATCGCGCTGTGGCGCGAGCAGGGTCTCGCGCCGCCCCGTCTCGCCGTCAACGTATCGGCGCAGCAGCTGCGCGCCGCAGGTTTCGCCGAGGACTTGCGCCGAGTCCTGCGCCGGCACGCGCTGCGCCCGGATCTCGTTGAACTCGAGTTCACCGAAGCGGTACTCGATGATCCTGATGCGGGAAGGGTGTTGCGAGCGCTGGCGGAAGACGGGGTTCGCCTCGCGCTCGATGACTTCGGTGCAGGTGAAACCTCGCTCGCGCATCTGCGCCAGCATCCGATCAGCATCGTCAAGATCGACCGCTCGCTGATCGATGATCCGCAGGACGCCACTGCGGCGGCTCTCGGCGCGACCGTCATCGCGATGGCGCACGCGCTCGGCAAGACCGTGGTGGCGGAAGGCGTGGAAACGATCGAACAGCTCGATTTCCTGCGCGAACACGGTTGTGACGTCGTGCAGGGGTACTACCTCGCGCGGCCGCTGCCTGCCGCGGGCGTCGGCGAGCTGCTCGCGGGCCGCGCTGCGACGACCGCGACGCCGGATCAACGCCTCTTCGGATGACCCGCATGGCCGGCCAGTCCATCGTGCCGGCCATCGCGGTCCTGATGCTCGCGGCCTGCGTGAGCGCGCCGCCCGTAGCCACGCCCGGGACGCGCGAGGTCGTGCCGCCGGTCGAGGCGCCAACAGCTCACACCGGGGCCGGCCTGGTCGTCGTGCGCGCGGCTGAATCCGCGCTTGGTGCGCCTTACCGGTACGGTGGCGCAACGCTGCAGGGCTTCGACTGCAGCGGCCTCACGCAGTTTGCCTATCGATCGGCAGGCATATCGATCCCGCGTACCGCCGCAGCGCAGCAGCACGCCGCCGACCTGGTGCCGCCCGATGCGCTGCTGCCCGGCGATCTCGTGTTCTTTGCCACAGGGCGCAATGCGGTGGACCACGTTGGCGTGTATGCGGGCCAGGGGCGATTCGTGCACGCTCCCGCGAGCGGGCGGGTCGTGTCGATCGGCTACCTTGCCGATCCCTGGTACGCGGCGCACTTCGCAGGGGCTGGTCGATTCCGGTCAGATGACGCAAGCGCGCAGTCCGCGCGCGCATCACCGTGACAGGTTCAGGGTCATGCGCCCAGGGCCCCACGGTGCTCATCCCCGGCGCGTTATGTCGCGCTGCGGCCGCGCTGCTCAGCAGTCTGTTAACGGGTGCACGGATTGCGCACCTGGGCGTCCACACCGCTTGACGGTGCCCGGCGACACTTCCAGACTTTATGTGTGATCAGGGCAGTCCCGCCGCGAGGCGGGGACGCAAAGCCACCGGTCCCGGGGAAGAGTCGAATGCAAGGAACGGCTGAAGCCACAGCTGACGCGGGCGAGGTGCCCGAGCAGTACGTGATCAATCTGTGTGCGTCCACGACGCCGATGGCGCTCGAGCAGCCGAAGTCCGCAGCACTCAGGCGCTTTACGTTCTTCATCAGCCGCCGCCGCGAGGACGGACGCGAGCGGTTCCGGCTGCACATGGGTTATTTTGCGAGCCCCGATGACGCGGAGGAGTGGCTCGCAGTCGTGCGCGAGCTGTACCCGGCAGCATGGATCGGCGAAGCGCCCGGCAAGAAGCTGCGCGCTGCCGCGCGTGCTGCGGCCGAACGTGCCCCAGCCGTGGCGGAAGCGCCCGCTGCACCGCCTGTACCAGCTCCGGTAGTGGCCCCGGCGGTCGCTGCGCTCTCAAACGTGCGCGAAGTGCTGGCACAGCTCGATGCGCCGGACGGTGCAGACAGCGCATCTGCGCACACGCTCTATGTACCGCCGCCACCCGTACTGCCCGAGCACATTCCGACCGTGCAGGCCTTGACACCCGCACCGATGGTTCCGACCGCCCCTGCTGCACCAAAACCGCCGGCCGTTCGACTCACGCAACCGGTTGCCCCGAAGGCGCCGCTCACCGATACCCAGGTGCTGCGGGTACTCGAGGAGCGACGCGCCGACGGCGCGAACAGTGCAGTGGCGACTGCGGATGAACGCGCCGCCAGTTCCGCGATCGAAATGCTGCGCCCGGACGACACCCGCACGATGCGCGCGCTCCGGGAGGAAGTGCAGCAGAACGCTCCGGCGCAGTTCGCAGTCCAGCTCGTCTGGTCGGTCACGCCGATCGACGTCGCCGCAGTACCGCCGCTCGCGATATTCAGCGCCTATACGCTCTATACGGTCGAATCGAGCCGTGAAGGGCGCAGGTGGTACGGGCTGCGCCTCGGATTCTTCAGTGACGCGCTGGCGGCGAAACAGGTTGCATACTACGTGCGCTCGGACTTCTCGGCCGTCGCCGTCGTCCCCGTGACATCCGTGGAAAAGGACAAGGCAGCCGCAGACATGCTCCGCCAGCCCGCTGTCGGGCACAAACGCGAAGCGACCAAAGCGCCGGATGAATTCAAGCTGTTCGAGGTGGACCCTCCGCCGGCGAAATCCGTGCCGACCGCCGCATCCGTGCACGCGAAGCTCGCGCAGGCCGTGAAGACCGGCACGCGACCTGCGGCGGGCACGCGTGCCAGGCCCGCGCCGCGCAGGAAGGCGCAGACACTGGAGGAGTCGCTCGAACAGACGCTCGAGATCCTCGGCGCGGGAAATCTCGAGATCGACAAGGGTCGCGGCGAACTGCTCAACGATTCAGGCGTGCGGCATTTGTCCGTGAAAGTAGACAAGCGCACTTCGACTTTTTCGAAACTGCTCGATCGCCTGTCCGATCGCGTGGGCAAGGGCTGAGCGGGCCCCGCCAGCCCTCATCCCTTCCGGAACAGATCCTCGAGGGCCGACCGCGCCCGCAGGGCCTCGGCGCTGTTCGCGGGCACGAACGCGCCCTCGCGCGGCCTGAAGTGATCGCAGAAGTTCGCGTGTTCCTTGTCGCGCACTTCCTCCGCAGTCGGTTCACGACAGTGTTTCGCGACACGCGTGTCGTACTCGACACACAGCCGGCATACGTGGAGTTGCGCGCGGCACGCGGGACACTCATCAAGTCGCAGCAGTGGCAGCGAGAGCGCCGCGAGCGGCGCACCGCACTTCCAGCACACGAGGTTGTGGGTCATCGCGCTACTGTAGCAAGGTCGAGTTTGCGGTGCGCGTCCGCTAACATCAGTGCATGGTTCGCACAGTTCAAGGGGTTGCGGCACCCGCTGCCGTGCGAGAGCTCGTGGCCTTTCCCGGGCGCATTGTCATGGTGGGTTGCGGCAGCATCGGGCAGGTGATCCTGCCGCTGCTGCGCCGGCACGTCGCGCTCGGACCCGATTCGATCATCGTGCTGGCCGCTGACGAAGTCGGCCGGGGCGTCGCATACGAGAACGGTGCGCCATTTTTCTATGCGCACCTGAAGCCGCGCAGTTTCCGGCGGCTGCTTGCACAGCATGTGCGTGCAGGCGACCTGCTGCTGAATCTGTCCGTCGATGTCGCGAGCCTCGATCTCATCCGTTTTGCCGCCCAGCGCGGCGCCCTCTATGTCGATACCTCGATCGAGCCCTGGCCCGGCGTGTTCGACAACCCGATGCTCGACCTGCGCCAGCGAACCAATTTCATGACGCGCTACAGGGCGCTTGCCCTCGCACGCGAGCTTGGTGCGGACTCGCCCACAGCGGTCGTCGACCACGGGGCCAACCCGGGTCTGGTTTCGCATTTCGTCAAACGCGCGCTGCTCGACCTGCGTCGCGCGCTGCGCGCCGAAGGCGATCCGCCGGTGGCGCGTGAAGATTGGGCAGCACTCGCGCGCGACCTCGGGGTCACCACCATCCAGATCTCCGAGCGTGACACGCAGGCGAGTGACCGGCCGAAGCGACCCGGCGAGTTCGTCAATACATGGTCGATCGATGGCATTCTCGACGAGTCGGTCCAGCCGTCGGAGATCTCCTTCGGAACGGCCGAGAAGCATCGCCCGCGTGGCGCGCTGTACCACCGTCGCGACTCGGGCACGCTGTTTCTCGACCGGCCTGGCGCTGCGACCTTCGCACGCAGCTGGGCGCCTTCGGTCGGCGGCTTCCAGGGCCTCATGATGTCGCATGACGAGGTTTTCTCGATTGGCGACTTCCTCTCGCTGCGTGCGGGCGGCAAGTTCACGTATCGGCCGAGCGTGATGTTCGTCTATCACCCGTGCGACGATGCAATGCTGTCGGTACTCGAGCTCGAGGGCCGCGGCTGGCAGCCGCAGGAGAACAAGCGTCGCCTCGGAACCGATATCGTCACGGGGATGGACGAACTCGGTGTGCTGCTCGCGGGGCACAGCCGCAATGCCTACTGGTTCGGCTCGCAGCTCACGATCGAGGAGGCGCGCCGGCACGTGTCGTTCGCGAACGCAACGACCCTGCAGGTCGCCGCTGGTGCGCTCGCGGCGACCGTATGGGCCATGCGCAATCCGCGCCGCGGCATCGTGGAAGCCGAAGATCTCGACTTCGAGGATTGCCTCACGACGGCAGCGCCCTATCTTGGCAGGCTGGTCGGCGAGTTTACGACCTGGACACCGCTGCAGGGTCGCGGCGAGCTGTTCGAGGAGCATCTCGACGTCGACTTGCCGTGGCAGTTGCAGAACGTGCGCAGTCGTCAGTGGCGCGGTTGACGCGCGACCCTACGCGGTCCGCGCGGCGAGGAAAGGCGCAAGCGCCGCGCCGGTGTGCGATCGGGCGCGTGCGGCAGCGATTGCCGCAGGTGTGCCTTGCGCGACGATGCGACCCCCCGCGGCGCCGGCTTCCGGGCCGAGATCGATGATCCAGTCGGCCTGCGCGATCACGTCGAGATTGTGCTCGACGACCACTACCGTGTTGCCCGCCTCGACGAGGCGATGCAGTGTCGTGATCAGCTTTTCGACATCAGCCATGTGCAGGCCGACGGTAGGTTCATCGAGCACGTAGAGCGTGTGCACGGGCTGCGCGCGTGCGCGCGCGGCCGCGTCGAGCTGCGCCTTCGCGAGTTCCGTGACGAGCTTGATGCGCTGTGCCTCGCCTCCCGAGAGCGTGGGGCTCTGCTGGCCGAGCGTGAGATAGCCGAGTCCCACATCCTGCAACAGCGCGAGCGCGTGATGCACCTTCGCATGCGCGCGAAAGAACCCGATGGCGTCATCGACACTCATCGCAAGCGCATCGCCGATGCTCTTGCCGCGCCATGTGACCGAGAGCGTCTCGGGGTTGAAGCGCCGCCCGCGGCAGGCGTCGCAGGGTACCTTCACGTCGGGCAGGAAGCTCATCTCGATGGTCTGCACGCCCTGGCCGTCACAGGCCTCGCAGCGCCCACCCGCGGTGTTGAACGAGAAACGGCTCGCGTTGTAGCCGCGCAGCCTTGCCTCGGGCGCTGCTGCATAGATGCGCCGGATATCGTCCCAGAAGCCCACATAGGTCGCGGGGCAGGAACGCGGCGTCTTGCCGATGGGGGTCTGATCGACTTCGAGTACGCGTGCGATGCCCTCGCCACCACGGATCGCCGCGCAACCGGCGAAAGTCACGACCTTGCGACCGCGGGCAGACTGCGCCGCGACCAGCAGGCGCATGTTCGCGTGCAGAACATCGCGGGCGAGCGTGGATTTGCCCGAACCGGAGACCCCCGTGATGACGATGAGGCGCGCCAGTGGCAGCCGTGCGGTGAGGCCCTGCAGGTTGTGCAGGTGCGCGTCCTCGACCACGAGCGCGGCCGAACGCGCAGTCGTCGCACGACGCGGCCTTGCCGGGTGGCGCAGTGGTGAGGCGAGATAACGGCCGGTGACGGATTCGGCGGCACGCTCGAGGTCCCGCGCGCGTCCCTCTGCGACGATGCGGCCGCCGCGCGCGCCGGCGCCGGGGCCGAGGTCGATCACGTGATCGGCACGCAGGATCGTTTCTTCGTCGTGCTCGACGACTACCAGTGTATTGCGGTGCGCGACCAGTTCACCGAGTGCCGCGAGCAGCACGCCGTTGTCGCGCGGATGCAGGCCGATGGTCGGCTCGTCGAGTACGTAGCACACGCCCTGCAGGTTCGAGCCGAGCTGTGCAGCGAGGCGGATGCGCTGCGCCTCACCGCCCGAGAGCGTCGGCGCCGCACGATCGAGCGCGAGGTAGCCGAGGCCAACGCGTTGCAGGAACGCGAGGCGGTCACGGATTTCGGCGAGCAGATCGCGCGCGATGGCGGCGTCGCGTCCCTTGAGGCGCAGATCGCGGAAGAGGCGCGCGGCCGAATCGACGGGCTCGGCGGTGAGCGAGGCGAGCGACCGATCGCGAAAGCGCACATGGCGCGCAACCCGGTTGAGCCGCTCGCCATGGCAATCGCTGCAGGCTGGTCGGTCGAGGTCGCCCGACCCGTCGTCGTCGTCGGCGGGCTCGAGCCCCGTGCCCTGGCAGCGCGGGCACCATCCATGGGGTGAGTTGAAAGAAAAGAGTCGCGGATCCAGTTCCGTAAAGCTCGTGCCGCAGCCCGGACACGCGCGCCGCGTCGAGAACACGGCGACCCGGCCGGGCTTCGCCGCGTCGAGATCCTGCAGATGCACGACACCCCGGCCGTACCCGAGCGCGCGTGCCAGCGCTTCACGCAGCACAGCGTCCTGCGCCGGCTTCACGAGTACCTCGCCGGTCGACAATTCGATCGTATGCTCGCGAAAGCGCGAGAGGCGCGGCCAGCGCGTGGTCGGCGTGTCGACGCCATCGACCCGCAACTCACGATAGCCCTTCTTCGCGGCCCACTTCGCGAGATCGGTGTAGTAGCCCTTGCGCGCCACGACCAGCGGTGCGAGCAGCCGCACTCGATGCCCGCGATGCCGACGCGCAATACCGGCAGCGACGGCATCGGGACTCTGCGGAACGATCGCGACATTGCAGTCAGGACAGTACTGCGTGCCGAGCTTCACCCACGCAAGCCGCAGGAAATGATAGATCTCGGTGAGCGTCGCGACCGTGCTCTTGCGACCGCCGCGGCTCGTGCGCTGTTCGATCGCGACGGTGGGGGGGATGCCGTAGATCGCGTCGACATCGGGGCGTGCGGCGGGCTGCACGAATTGCCGTGCGTAGGCGTTGAGCGACTCGAGGTAACGCCGCTGGCCCTCATTGAACAGGATATCGAACGCGAGCGTCGACTTACCCGATCCGGAAACACCCGTGATTACGGTAAACGCGTCGCGTGGGATGCAGACGTGCACATTCTGCAGGTTGTGCTCGCGTGCGTTGTGCACGACGATCGTGTTGTCGCGTGCCACGCGCGCGGGCGTCTCCGCGACTCCCGCAGCGCGTGCAGGACGCCCGATCGCCATCTCGTACTCGCGTAGTGCGCGACCCGTGTGTGAGGCAGGATTTTCGCGTACTTGCCGCGGTGTACCGGCGCACACGATCTCGCCGCCGCGCTCGCCGCCTTCGGGGCCGAGATCGACAACCCAGTCGGCGGCGCGAATCACATCGAGGTTGTGCTCGATCACGAGCAGCGAGTGTCCAGCGGCCAGGAGCCCGCGCAGCGCGCGCAGCAGCTTCGCGACGTCGTCGAAATGCAGTCCAGTCGTCGGCTCGTCGAATATGAAGAGCTTGCCACGGGTCTGCACATCCGCCGCCCGCTTCGGGGGCGGTGCGACGAGCCCGGCGAGATGACCCGCGAGCTTCAGGCGTTGCGCCTCGCCACCCGAGAGCGTGGGGACCGGCTGGCCGAGCTTCAGGTACTCGAGTCCGACGTCCTGCAGCGGCTTGACAAGCGCGCGCACCGCGCTGGCACTCTGGAAGAAAGCCAGCGCTTCGGTCACGGTCATGTCGAGCACGTCAGCGATATTCGCGTGCTGCCCGCTGGCGCCTTCGAGGCGCACCTCCAGCACTTCGTCACGGAACCGCTTGCCGTCGCAGGTTGCGCAACGCAGATACACATCGGAGAGGAATTGCATCTCGATGTGCTCGAAACCATTGCCACCGCAGGTGGGGCAGCGCCCGGTGCCCGAATTGAAGCTGAAGGTGCCAGGTGTGTAGCGGCGCACGAGCGACTCGGGGGCAGCCGCAAACAGCTCGCGGATGACATCCAGCGCACCGACATGGGTCGCCGGAGTCGAGCGCGTGGTGCGCCCGATACGACTCTGATCGACGAGCACCACATCGTCGAGATGGCCGGCGCCTTCGAGACTGTCGAAGCGTCCGGGCGCATCCGTCGCCTTGCCGAAAGCCTTGGCGAGCGCCGGATACAGCACGTTGCCGACCAGTGTCGATTTCCCCGAGCCGGAAACCCCCGTGATGCACACGAAACGTCGCAAGGGGATCGAGAGATCGATGCCCTTGAGATTGTGCTCGCGCGCGCCGCGCAGCACGAGTGCGCTGCTCGCACGTACCGCGTGCGCAACACCCGCCGTCGTGCCGGCCACCGTGACGGGCTCGTCACGCTGCGGTTCGCTGACCGTGCGTGAGCCGGAAAGGTAGGCGCCAGTCAGTGACTGCGGTGCCGCGCGGATGGCAGCAGGCGTGCCGTAGTACACGATCTCGCCGCCCCGCTCGCCGGCGCCGGGGCCGAGATCGAGGAGGCGATCCGCCTCGAGCATGATCTGCGGGTCGTGCTCGACAACGACGAGCGAATTGCCCGCGTCGCGCAGGCGCCTCATGACCTCGATGACGCGACCCATGTCGCGCGGGTGCAGGCCGATCGAGGGTTCATCGAGGACGAAAAGCGTGTTGACGAGTGAAGTGCCGAGTGCGGTCGTCAGGTTGATGCGCTGCACCTCGCCACCCGAGAGCGTGCGCGACTGCCGGTCGAGCGTGAGGTAGCCGAGACCCACGTCGACGAGGTAGCGCATTCTCGTGCGGATCTCGCGGACCAGTTGATCGGTCGCGACATCCAGCGGTTCGGGCAGGCGCAGTGCATCGAGGAAGTCCCGGGTGCGCTCGAGCGGCAACAGCATCAGGTCGTGGATGCAAAGACCTGGCAGGGCGTCGAGCTGCGCTGCGCTCCACGTCGCACCTCGCGGCATGAAGCGCGCGCGCGCGCCCAGTGCGGCGGTGGCGAGTTCGCGACTGCCGAGACGGGGCAGCAGGGAAGGTGCCTTGAGGCGCGCACCACCGCAGGTTTCGCAGGGTGTGTACGCCCGATACTTCGAGAGCAGCACCCGCACGTGCATGCGGTACGCGCGGCTCTCGAGCCAGTCGAAGAAGCGCCTGGTGCCGTACCACACCTTCTTGCGCCATGATCCTTCCCCCTCGATCACCCACTGGCGCTGTGCGGCGGTGAGGCTGTGCCACGGCGTGTCGAGCGGAATGCCGCGCTGCTGCGCGTACTTTTCGAGATCCTCCTGGCTCTCCCTGTTCGACTCCGTCTGGAAGGGCCTGATCGCCCCGCCGCGCAGTGTCTTGGTCTCGTCCGGGATTACAAGACTGTAGTCGACGCCAATCACGCGGCCGAAGCCCCGGCAGGTCTCGCAGGCGCCAATCGGGGAGTTGAAGGAAAACGTGCTGGGTGTCGGTTCGCGATACGCGATGTCGCAATGCGCGCAGGCAAGCTCGCGGGAATAATGCCAGGCGGGCGCATCCGGCGACCCAAGCTCGTCCGCAGCCGCATCTTCCGCAAGCGCGCGTACGGTAATGCGCCCGGTCCCGTGCCGCAGCGCGGCCTCGAGACTGTCGATGACTCGCGCCCTTTCCGCCTGGCTGATGCGAAAACGGTCCTGCACGACCTCGAGGGGCGCGCCTGTGCCCGCGCGCGCGAGGATGCGCGTGTAGCCCTGTCGCGCGAGCAGTTCGCGCACTTCCGTCTCGCTGAAGTTCCCGGGAATGGCGACCGCAAAGCTGAGCGCGAGGCGCGGGTCGCCTGCGGCAGCGGCGCGACCCATGATTTCAGCGTAGATCGTGTCGGGTGTGTCGCGACGCACAGGTGCGGCGCAACGCCCGCAGTAGAGCGTCGCGGCACGCGCGAAGAGGAGCTTCAGGTGGTCGTTCAGCTCGGTCATCGTGCCGACGGTCGAACGCGAGCTGCGAACCGGGTTCGTCTGATCGATGGCAATTGCCGGCGGGACGCCCTCGACGCGATCGACCTGCGGCTTGTCCATCCGGTCGAGGAACTGCCGGGCATAGGGCGAGAAGGTCTCGACGTAGCGGCGCTGCCCTTCCGCGTAGAGCGTATCGAAGGCGAGCGACGACTTGCCCGAGCCGGAGACGCCGGTCACGACGACGAGCTCCCCGAGCGGGATCTCGAGGTCGAGGTTCTTCAGGTTGTTCTGGCGCGCGCCGCGAACGACGATGGCGCCAGTCGGTTGCTTCGCCATGACTCGATGGGGTGGCGCGGCTCGCCGCAGACGCAAACCACGAAGTCTACACGTGCCGTCAAGACCCGACCGGCAGGGGCTATAATTGCGCGCTCACGTGCATTCAGGACGTTCAGGAGCCCCATGTCTGCCCAATGGCCCAAGGTGCTCGCAGGAGCCTTGTCGATGATGACGATTTCGGCTGTGGCTGCGCAGCCCGGTGTGTTGATTCCGCGCGATGCGCTGTTCGGCAATCCGACCCGCACGCAGGCGCGGCTGTCGCCCGACGGCAAGTTCATTTCCTGGATCGCGCCGCGCGACGGCGTGTTGAACGTGTGGGTCGCGCCCTACGGCAGGCTTGATGCGGCGCAGTCCATTACCCGCGACACGAAGCGCGGCATCCGCCAGCACTTCTGGGGTTACGACGGCAAGCACGTCCTTTACCTGCAGGATGAGGGCGGCGACGAGAACTGGCGCGTGCACAGCGTCGAGGTGGCGAGCGGCAAGGACATCGACCTCACGCCCATTGCGGGCGTGCAGGCGCAGGTCGTCGGGGTGAGCCCGCGGCGGCCCGACGTCGTGCTCGTCGGCCTGAATGACCGCAAGCCCGAATGGCACGACCTCTATGAGATCGGGATCGCAAGCGGGGAGCGCAGGCTGGTCGAGAGGAACGATCAGGAGTTTGCGGGCTATGTTGAAGACCTGGCCCTTGCGCCGCGCCTCGCGGTGAAGTCGGGTGCCGATGGCGACGAGATGCTGGTACGCAACGACAGGGGCGGATGGGACAGCCTCCTTAAGTACGGCCCGGAGGACACGCAGACGACGAGCCCGCTCGTGATCGAGGGCGACGGTCAATCGGCGCTGATCAGCTCCTCGATCGGGCGCAATACGGCCGCGCTCGTGCGCGTGAACCTCGACACGCGCGCGCAGACGGTGCTCGCGGCGAGCGATCGCGCCGACGTCGCGGGCGTGTGGCTCGAGCCGCTGTCGCGCAGGCCGCAGGCTTACTCGGTCAACTATCTCGTGAACGCGGTGACCGCCATCGAACCTGCGGTGCAGAAGGATATCGATACGCTCACGAAGACGCTCGGCCCGCAGTTCGACGTCACGAGCCGCACGCTCGATGACCGCAAGTGGGTGGTCGTCGTCGACGATCCGCTGACAGTACTGAGCACGCATCTCTACGATCGCGACTCGGGCAGCATCACGAAGCTCTTCGACCAGCGCCCGGCACTCACCGGTGCGCCGGTCGCCCCGATGACGCCGCTCGAGATCAAGTCGCGCGACGGCCTCGTGCTGGTTTCGTATCTGACCCTGCCGAAAGGCTCCGACACCAACGGTGACAGCCGCCCTGACCAGCCGCTGCCACTCGTGCTCAATGTGCACGGCGGACCCTGGGCACGCGATTCCTGGGGCTTCGACGCCGAACACCAGTGGCTCGCGAACCGCGGCTACGCGGTGCTCTCCGTGAACTACCGCGGTTCAACCGGCTTCGGCAAGCACTTCATCAACGCCGGCAACCTCGAGTGGGCCGCGAAGATGCACGACGACCTGATCGACGCAGTCGACTTCGCGGTGCGCGAGAAGATCACGACGGCGGACAGTGTCGCGATCTACGGTGGCTCCTACGGCGGGTACGCCACGCTCGTCGGTCTCACCTTCACGCCGGAACGCTTCGCGTGCGGCGTCGACATCGTGGGCCCCTCGAATCTCGCAACCCTGCTCAGTTCCATTCCGCCGTACTGGAAGGCGTTCTTCGAGCAGCTTGCGCAGCGTGTCGGCGACCCGCGCACCGAGGCGGGCCGCAAGCTGCTGGCGGAGCGCTCGCCGCTGACGCACGTTGGCGCGATCGCGAGGCCGCTGCTCATCATGCAAGGTGCCAACGATCCACGCGTCAAGCAGGCCGAGTCCGACCAGATCGTCGCGGCGATGAAGGCGAAGAACCTCCCCGTGACCTACGTGCTCTACCCGGACGAAGGCCACGGCTTTGCGCGGCCCGAGAACCGCACTTCCTCCTATGCCATTGCGGAGGGCTTCCTGTCGAAGTGCCTCGGTGGACGCTACGAACCGGTCGGCGACGACTTCGTGGGCTCGAGCGTCGAAGTGCCCACGGGCGCGGGCTTCGTGCCGGGCCTTGCGGCGGCGCTGCTGGAGCATTCTGCGCCGAAGCCGGGCGCCACGCGCTGACGATGGAGACGGCGCGCGACATTACCGGCTACCGCAAGCACTGGGCGTCACGCTTCGGCACGGCACCATTTCTGCCGATGTCGCGTGCGGAAATGGAGTCGCTCGGCTGGGATTCCTGTGACGTGATCCTCGTCACGGGCGACGCCTATGTCGATCACCCGAGCTTCGGCATGGCCATCGTCGGCCGCACGCTCGAGGCGCAGGGCTTTCGCGTCGGCATCATTGCGCAGCCGGACTGGCACGATGCAGAACCGTTCAAGGCGCTCGGCCGTCCAAACCTGTTCTTCGGCGTCACTGCCGGCAACATGGATTCGATGGTGAACCGTTACACGTCCGATCGGCGAGTACGCAGCGACGACGCGTACACGCCAGGCGGGCAGGGCGGCAAGCGGCCCGATCGGTCGGTGATCGTCTATGCGCAGCGCGTGCGCGAGGCGTATCGCGACGCGCCCATCGTGATCGGTGGCATCGAAGCTTCGCTGCGCCGGATTGCGCACTTCGATTACTGGTCGGAGAAAGTGCGCCGCTCGATCCTGCTCGACGCGAAAGCGGACCTGCTCGTCTTCGGCAACGCCGAGCGGCAGATCGTGGAACTGGCGCACCGCCTGGGAGCGGGGGAGCGGATCGAAGCAATCAGGGACCTTCGCGGGACTGCTTACGTCAGTCGCGCGTTGCCGGAAGGGTGGGTGGAGATCGACTCGTCGTCGGTCGACGAGATGGCGGCCACCGCCGTGGCCAGTGGCTCGCGGCGTGTGCGCGGCACTGATCGCGCGCGCAGCGTCATCCGCATGCCGTCCTTCGAGCAGGTCATGGCGGATCCGGTGCTGTACGCGCACGCGTCGCGGATCCTGCACACCGAAGCCAATCCCGGCAATGCGCGCGCGCTCGTGCAGCGTCACGGCGACATCGACGTGTGGCTCAACCCGCCACCGATTCCGCTCACGACCAGGGAGATGGACTGGGTATACGAGCGCGCTTTCCAGCGCCAGCCTCACCCTGCGTACGGGGCAGCCGAGATTCCCGCCTACAAGATGATCAGATTCTCGATCTCGATCCAGCGAGGCTGCTTTGGTGGCTGCACCTTCTGTTCGATCACCGAGCACGAGGGCCGGATCATCCAGAACCGCTCGGAGGACTCGGTGATCCGCGAGATCGGCAAGGTGCGCGACACCGTGCCGGGGTTCACGGGCGTCATCTCCGACCTCGGCGGCCCGACCGCGAACATGTACCGCCTCGCCTGCAAGAGTCGCGAGATCGAAAGCGCGTGCCGGCGTCCCTCATGCGTGTATCCGGGCATCTGCCCGAATCTCCGGACGGACCATTCCGCGCTCGTCGGGCTCTACCGGCGTGCACGCGGGTTGCCGGGCGTCAAGAAGGTGCTGATTGCATCGGGGGTGCGCTACGACCTCGCCAGCGAATCTCCCGAGTACGTGCAGGAACTCGTGCAGCATCACGTCGGCGGCTATCTCAAGATTGCGCCGGAGGCGATCAGCGAGGGCCCGTTGTCAAAGATGATGAAGCCGGGCGTCGCAACCTACGATCGCTTCAAGGCGCTGTTCGACCGCTACTCGAAGGAAGCGGGCAAGGAACAGTATCTGATCCCGTATTTCATCGCGGCCCATCCGGGCACGACCGATGGGGACATGCTCGAGCTGGCGCTTTGGCTCAAGAGGAATGGCTATCGCGCCGATCAGGTGCAGGCATTCCTGCCCTCGCCGATGGCCACCGCCACTGCGATGTACCACAGCGGCCGGAATCCCTTGCACCGTGTGTCGCGCACCAGCGAAGAAGTGGTGATTCCGAAGGGGCTCAAGGTTCGACGGCTGCACAAGGCGTTCCTGCGCTATCACGACGCGAACAACTGGCCGGTGTTGCGCGAGGCGCTGCGGCGCATGGGCCGCGCCGACCTCATCGGCAACGGCAAACACCAGCTCGTACCTGCGTGGCAGCCGGCGGGTGTGGACGGAGGCGGCGAAGGACGCCGCACGCCGGCGCGCCCGGGCGCCCGGCCGTTTCGCACGCAACACACGCGGCCGAGGCCTGCACGATGACGAGGGATGCCCGCTGGATGATTGCTCTCGCCGCGCGCCTGATCGTCATCGGGATCGTGCTCTTTGCCGGCAGTATCTACGCGCTGACGATCCGGTCAGCGCGGTGAGAACGTATCGCAGCTTGCAAGTTCGCCGCTCTCGTAGCCGCGCGTGAACCAGCGCATGCGCTCCCCGGCCGAGCCGTGCGTGAACGACTCCGGCACCACATGACCCTGCATGCGGCGCTGGATCGTGTCGTCACCCACCGCGGATGCAGCCTTGAGGCCTTCATCGATGTCGCCCGGCTCGAGGATGCTGCGCGACTTTTCGGCATGGTACGCCCAGATGCCCGCATAGCAGTCGGCCTGCAGCTCGACGCGTACCTGCAGCTGGTTGCGCTCTGCTTCACCCAGCCGCTGCTGCGCAGCCTGCACTTTTTCGAGTGTGCCGAGCACGTTCTGCACGTGATGGCCGACCTCATGCGCGAGCACATAGGCCTGCGCGAAATCGCCTGGTGCCTGAAACTGCTGCGCAAGCTCGTCATAGAAGGCGAGATCGATGTAGACCTTGCGGTCGCCGGGGCAGTAGAAGGGGCCTGAGGCGGAACTGGCAAAGCCGCACGCCGACTGGATGCTGCCGCGAAACAGCGCCAGCGTGGGAGGCGGGTACTGGGACCCACTCGCCTGGAAGATTGCACCCCAGGTATCCTCTGTGTCGCCGAGCACGGCGCGGACCAGATCGGAGCCCTGATCGGTCGGCGCACCGTCTGGCGCAGGCTCCGTGGTCGGCGCCGAGCCCTGCATGTTGTTCATGATCCCGAGCATCGTGAGCGGGTTGATGCCGAGGAAATAGCCGATCACGAGGACGACGATCGTCCCGAGACCGAACTTCAGACCGGGGCGGCCGCCCGGGCTGCTCCGGTAGTCCTCGACATTGGTGCTGCGGCGACTGCGGCCGAGGCGCATGGGGAAATCCTTTGGGCTACGGGCGACGAGCTTAGGGCAACGGGCCAGAAGCGCAAGCCGGCTGACAGGCGCTTCTGGCCCGTCACCCACCGCTCGTGGCTCACCGCCCGTTTGCGTAAGCTTTCCCGATGACACCCGACCTCCCTGTTCTTGCGGCGCTGCCGGAGCTGAGACAGGCCCTTCGCTCGCGCCGCGCGGCGGTGCTGCAGGCGCCGCCTGGTGCGGGCAAGAGCACGGTCGTGCCGCTTGCGCTGCTCGATGAGCCGTGGACCCAGGGGCGTAAGCTCCTCGTGCTCGAGCCGCGCCGACTCGCCGCGCGTGCGGTTGCGACACGCATGGCGGTCTCGCTCGGCGAGCGGGTGGGTGAGCGTGTCGGCTATCGCATGCGCCTCGACACGAAGGTGTCGCGCGCGACACGCATCGAAGTGATCACCGAGGGTGTGCTGACCCGGCGCCTGCAGGATGATCCGGCGCTGGAAGATACCGCGGCGGTGCTGTTCGATGAGTTCCACGAACGCAGCCTGCACGCCGACCTCGGACTCGCGCTCACGCTCGAATCGCGAGCGGTGCTGCGACCGGACCTGCGCGTACTCGTGATGTCGGCAACGCTCGACGGTGAGGCGGTTGCGAAGCTGCTCGGCGATGCGCCCATCGTCACGGCCTCTGGCCGCATGTTTCCCGTCGAGATCCGCTACCTGGGCCGCGGCATGCCCGTGCTGCCGGGCGAGGGGGAGTCACCCGAGCGGCTCGCGGCGGTCGCTGTCCTGCGTGCGCTGCGCGAAGAGCCGGGCGACGTGCTCGTCTTCCTGCCGGGCGCCGGCGAGATCCGTCGCGTCGCGGCCACGCTCGAAGCCGCGGATCTGCCGCGTGATGTCGATATCCGTGCGCTCTACGGCGAGCTCGCGGGCGATGCGCAGTTTGCCGCGCTCGAGCCGGCGGCGCCCGGGCAGCGCCGCGTGGTGCTCGCCACCAATATCGCCGAGACAAGCCTCACGATTCCCGGCGTTCGCGTGGTCGTCGACAGCGGCCTCGTCCGGCGTGCGGCGTTCGATCCGGTGAGCGGTATGGGGCGCCTCGAGACGCGCCGCATCTCACGCGCCTCGGCCGATCAACGCCAGGGTCGCGCAGGGCGCATGGAGCCGGGCATGTGCTATCGGCTGTGGAGCGAGGGCGCGCAGCGCAGCCTCGCGGCGTTCACGCCGGCAGAGATTGTCGATGCCGATCTCGCGCCGCTTGCGCTCGAACTCGCGACCTGGGGCGCCACCGACGCCAGGCGCCTCGCATGGCTCGACCCACCGCCTGCCGCGCAACTGGCGAGCGCGCGCGACCTGCTGCAGTGGCTCGGTGCACTCGATCGCGAACATCGCGTCACGCCGCATGGCCGCGCCATGGCGGAGTTGCCGGTTCATCCGCGACTTGCGCACATGTTGCTACGGGCGCGCGACCTCGGCGCCATGGCGCTCGCCGCCGACATCGCCGCGCTTCTCGGTGAGCGGGACCTGCTGCGCGGCATCGATCGCGACGCGGATCTGCGAACCCGGCTCGAAATCCTGCGCGGGCGGGCCACCTTCCGGGACAGCGACCGTGGCGTGCTCGAGCGCGTGCGCCGCACTGCGCAGCAGTTGTGCACCCTGGCCGGAACAGCGCGCGCAACGCACGAATCACGGGATATCGAGCCCGGCGAATTGCTCGCGCTCGCATATCCCGATCGCATCGGGCGGCGTCGCGGCGATGGCGACTTCCGCTACGCCCTGTCGAATGGTCGCGGTGCGCAGTTTGCGCGCGCCGATACTGCGGCGGCGGGCTTCATCGCGGTGGCGGCGGTCGACGACAGCGCACGGGAGGCACGCATCCGCCTGGCTGCCCCTTTGTCCCTCGACGCGATCGAACGGCACTTCGCCGACGAGATCGAAACCTGCGACGAAGTCGAGTGGGACCCGCGTGCCGAAGCGGTGATCGCGCGGCGCGTGCGTCGCTTCCACGGGCTTGCGCTCGGCGAGAGGCCGTTGCGCGACCTGCCCACGGGCGCGACGGAGGCCGTCATGCTGGCGGGGATCGCCTCGCTCGGCCTCGGTGCCTTGCCCTGGACGGAGGGTGCGCGCGACCTGCAGCAGCGCGTGGCGTTCGTGCGCACCCTGGATGCAAGCGCAGCATCCGATTGGCCGGACTTCTCCGACGCGGCGCTCGCCGCCTCGCTCGAGCACTGGCTCGCGCCCTGGCTCGGCGGCATCACGCGTCGCGCGCAGCTCGCGCGCCTCTCGATGACCGAAGTCCTCGGCGCGCAACTGTCGCACACACAGCGCCAGTCACTCGCGCGGCTCGCGCCGGCCCATCTCACGATGCCGACCGGATCGCAGCCGACCGTGGATTACACCGACCCGGCGGCACCCACCGTCGCCGTCCGTCTGCAGGAAGTATTCGGTGTCGCCACGACTCCGCGCGTCGGGGGAGGCAAGGTGCCCGTGACATTCACATTGCTCTCCCCCGCGCGCCGCCCGGTGCAGGTCACGCGCGATCTCGACAGTTTCTGGCGCAACGGATATACGGAGGTGCGCAAGGACCTGCGCGGCCGCTACCCGAAGCACTACTGGCCGGAGAACCCTCTCGAGGCCGAGCCGACGCGGGGCGTGAAGCGCCGCCGCTGACGCCGCCGCTCAGATCCGGCGATACACATGCACGAAGCGATCTGTCCTGCCGCGGATTGCGGGGTCGAACACCATCGTCGTGTGCTCGTCAGCGCTGTTGCGCAGGCCATCCCAGGTCTTCTCGAGCTTGAAGCCGTGGCTCTCGATGTCGCGCTTCGCGAACCCTTCATCGATGCGATGCAGGTCCTGCGCGGCGTCCTTGCCGGTGCCTCCCCTTGCCGCGTGATCGACGATCAGAAATACAGCGCCGGGCTTCAGCGCAGCGTGAATCTGGTCGAGGAAGTTGCCGGCGTCGATCGGCGCCCAGCCGCTCTGCTCATCGACATGGTAGAGGTCGTGGTAGGACATGACGATCAGCGCGCCGTCGAGCCCCTCCTTCCCGAGTCGCAAGTTGCAGCTCTCGACGAGCATCGGCCTGACGTTTGCGAGTCGCCCGTCCTTCAGGCGCTCCTTCAGGTCCTCGCGCGCGAATTGCTGGTAAGCGGTGTTGTTGAGCAGCAGCACGCTGCCGCCGGGACCGACCACATCGCCAATCAGCTCGGAATAGTAGCCACCGCCCGCGAAGATGTCGGCAATCTTCATGCCGGGCGCAAAGCCTGCGAGCGCCATGACCTCGGCGGGTCTGTCCCGCGCATCGCGCTCACGGTCCTTGGCGGAGCGCGCGGGGTCTGCCACGGCCCTCGTGTAGACAGAATCCGGGGCAGCGTCGCCCGCGAAGGAGAGCGGCGCAACGGCGAGCATTGCGAGAAGCAGAAAAAGAGTGCGCATGATGGCCCCCTGGAATAGAGGAGCGGGATCATGCGCGCGCGGCGAGGCGAAGCGAATAGCCGCTGCGACGACTCGCCCGTGCTCTGCGACGGGTCGCGTACCCGCCCGGGTTCGGGCATCCTGCGCAAATGACTACCCTGACAAGGCTGGCGGACGCGCTCTCCCGCCGCTGGTGGGCGATGGCGCTGCTCGCAGCCATCATCGTCCTGATGATGCGGCGCCTGATGGCGCTCAGCGCGAAGCTGAAGACGGTCACGGGCTACGAAGCTTTCGACATGCAACCGAGCCTGGGTATCGGTGACATGGCGGTCCAGCTGAAGCACTACACGCCCGAGGCGGTACGGCTCTACAGCGCGTTCTCTTCCACCGATTTCCTGTTCCCGTTCGCATCGGCGCTCTTCTGGGCGGCACTGCTCGTCTGGGGGTTGCGCCGCGCAAGACCAGCGCACTATGCCGCGGGCGGCTGGCAGCGCTACCTCCCGTGGCTGTTCGTCGGCTGCGCCTTCGACTGGATCGAGAATGTCGCGAATGCCTGGGTGGTCGGGCGCTTCCCGCCACTGCATACAGGAGTCGCCTCGCTTGCGCTGCTCGCGAAGTACGCCAAGGTGACTGCAGTCAGCGCCGCCGCGGTTCTGGCGCTCGCTTTTGCGCTGTGGGGCGCCGCGACCTCGATCGTGCGCTACCTGCGAAGGAGGGTGTCTTGATATCGCAGCGCATCTTCAAGTGGTGCATGGTCGGCGCAGCGCTGATCCTTGCAGGCGTCGGGATATATTTTCTCGCGATGTATGTCGCCGCATCGGCAGCGCTCGGCCCCATCGCGCGCGCAATGTGGATCGCGTACTGCACGCAGCTGGGCTTGCTCGCGGCAGTGCTGGTTTATGCAGCAGCACATCCGCGCGGCATATCGCGCCAGATCGTCACCGTGCTCGCGTTCATGCCGATGATGAGCACTGTGATGCTCTTCTGGTTTGCGGCGAGCCGCGCAGGCGCGATCCTGCTCGGCATTTCCGCTGTGCTGATGCTGATGGCGGCCCTGACCTGGCCGGCACGCATTGCGGGTGGGGAAGCGCCGCCGAGCGCGCAGGCGCTCAGGTTCCCGGGAGGCCCTCGAGCACCATGACGAGGAAAGTGCCCTTGCCAGCGCGCAACGCCTTCGCGGCCGTGTACTCGGGAGAATGCCAGAAGGCGAGTGCAGCTTCCTTCGATGGAAACCTGGAGATCACGATGCTGCGTCCTTCGGGGGCACCTTCGATCACCTCGACCCTCGTGGCGGGAGTGAGGCTCACATGACGGCCGCCGAATTTCTCGTAGATTGGTGGCAACGCAGCGTTGTACGCCTTGAAGCCATCAGGATCAGTAACGACGCCTTGCACCAGAAGGTAGGCGGGGCGGGGCGCGTTCGTGTCTGCCATTCGAAGACTCCTCGAAGGCGCCTATGCTAGCGCCTGCTGCTCGAAGGCGGACACCGTATTGATGCCTACTCGCGGGTACAATACGCAATTCTTCGCGGGGCCTGTAGCACAGCGGTTAGTGCAGGGGACTCATAATCCCTTGGTCCCTGGTTCGAATCCAGGCAGGCCCAATTCATCCCACGATACCGGGAAATGCGCATGAACACACCACTTCTGAACGCCACTGGCATTGCACTCGTCACCGCGCTGGCGCTCACGGCCTGCGTGTACAGGGGCGGGCCGGGCGAGAGCGCGCCGCCCGCAAGCGCGGTCGCGGCCGTGGCCGACTCAGCGCAGGGTGCGAGGCTCTATGCAGCAGAATGCGCCGGCTGCCACGGGGTCACCGCGCAGGGTACGGCGAATGGTCAGGTGCCGGCACTCGCAGGACAGCATCGCTCGGTGATCATCAAGCAACTGCACAACTACCGCGAGGGTGAGCGCTGGGACGCGCGCATGGAGAGCCTCATGCAGGAGCATCGCTACAGCGGCGAAGGCCAGATCGAAGATGTCGCAGCCTATCTTGCCGGCATGCGCATGGCGCCCGCAGGGGGCGGGCCTGGCGGTGAGACCGAAATCAGCGCGCGGGGCGCGAGCGTCTTTGTGCACGAGTGTGCTTCCTGTCACGGTCCACGCGGCGAGGGCAGCGAGACGAAGGTAGTGCCACGCCTTGCAGGGCAGCAGTACATGTACCTGCGCCGTCAGCTGCACGACGCCATAGACGGCCGGCGGCCGAATTTCCCCCACGACCATATTGCGCGGCTCGCGCCGCTCGATGTCGATGATATCGACGGATTGGCCGAGTACCTGTCCGAGCTTGCGCCTTGAAATGCATCAGGCGTGGTCGAGCGGGCTCGTGACACCGCGGCCGCCGCGATTCAGCACGTGTGTGTAGATCATCGTCGTCCTGACGTCGCTGTGACCCAGTAGCTCCTGCACGGTGCGGATGTCGTAGCCGGATTCGAGCAGGTGAGTCGCAAAACAGTG
>CAUJHX010000200.1 GCA_963204795.1 Pseudomonadota bacterium
GCATGACCACGGCGCGCCTCCCGGAAAGTCAGCCGGCCATCACGGGATGACCGGCTCTCCCGGCGTCGTCGTTACCACCGATAGGTGAACGTCGCGCCGTAAGTCCTCGGCTCCTGGTAGTAGGCGAGGGTGTAGTTGGCGAAGAACCCCGGACCGAAGTCGATGAAGTTCACCGGCGGCTGCTCGTCCGTGACGTTGCGCGACCAGAGCGCGAGTTCCCCGGTTCCCGACTCACCCAAGGGCATGTCGGCCAGCGTGAGTCTCAGGTTGAGCAGACCATAGCCCTTCACCTTGGTGTTGCCGGCCGTCGCGCGCGTCGGATCGACGGTCGTCAGCTGGTATGGGTACGCATAGAATTCCGACGTGTAGCTGTAATCGGCCATGCCGCGCAGTTCGCCCCAGGCGGTCTTGGCGAATTTCGCGTCCGCCAGCAAGCTGACGGTGTGCTCGGGCGCGTGCGGGAAGGACCGGTTGTTCGCGACGTTGGTGATCGGCTGGCCGGGCGCCGGCGCCTCCATGAACTCGATCCACTTGGCGTCGAGATAGCCGTAGCTCAACTGCAGGCGCAGCGCCTCAGCCGCGATCCAGATGGCTTCGAGTTCCGCGCCCTGCGTGCGGGCCTTGCCGGCATTGCGGATGACCGAAACGCCGGGTAGGCCGGTGAAACGGTTGACGTGCATGTTCTCGATGTCGTTGTGGAACACGGCCGTGTTGACCTGCAGGCGCCCACCGGCAGACGCGAACTTGGCGCCGGCTTCCCAGGTCACCTGCTCTTCCGGGTCATAAGGGATCACGGCTTCCGCTGCGCTTCCCGCCTCGCCCTGGAATCCGCCGCTCTTGAAGCCCTCCGAATACCGGACGTAGACGTTCAGGCCGTCGTTCACCTTCCAGGAGACGCTGGCCATCGGCGTCGTGCCGGAGAAGGACTTCTCCGCCGTGACCCGCGGAATCGGCGCACCGAAACCGGTGACGGTCTTGTAGCGCAGCGTGTGCTTGTCCTCGTCGGTCCAGCGCAGGCCGCCCGTCAGCGTCAACGCTTCCGTGATCCCGAAATCGAGCTGCGCGTACGCCGCCTTGGCTTCGGTGCCGAAACCGTACTGCGAGCTGTCGGTACCGAAGAAGAACACGTGCGGGTTGAAGGTATAGCCGTCATCCTTGTAGTAGTACAGGCCGCCGACGTAATCGAGCCGACCGGCGTGACCGATCCACTGCAGCTCCTGCGACCGCTGGTCGAAGTCCGAGATGCGGTTGGCGGTCGCGATCGTGAGCGGTGTGCCATCGAGGTCGACCGAGTCGTCATTGTGCAGATCGCGGTACGAGGTGATGGACTTGAGGGTGTTGTCCTCATTGACCTTCCACTCGAGCGTGAGCGCATGACCCGTGAGTTTGAGCTTCTCATACGCCGGCCAATTCGTGCTCGCGGTGTCGAGGCGATCCGTCGAGGCGTAAGGCGCCGCGCTCTGGAACAGCGGGCTGCTTCCCGGTACGACCCGGTAGAGCTGGCTGAAGGGTGTGGTCTGGTCGACGTTCGTGTAGTCGAAGCGGTAGTCGGCCGTGAAATTGTCACTGAAATCGAGCCCGAGCGCGAAACGCGCACCGAACTTGTCACGGCTGTCGAGCTCGGTGTCGGGGCTGCCGGGCGTGAGGTTCACGAGTCCGTCCCGGTTCTCCGAGCGCACACCGAACGACATTCTCGCGATGCCGACTTTCGGCAGGTCGATCGACAGCTTCTCGACGTGATGGCCGTAATTGCCCACTTCCATGCTCGCATGGCCCTGGAATTCACCGGTCGGTGCGCGCGTGATGAAATTCACGGCGCCCGACATCGTGTTCCGGCCGTACAGGGTGCCCTGCGGACCGCGCAGGACCTCGATGCGCTCGATGTCGACGACGTCGAACACCGAGCCGACCGCCTTGCCGAGATACACGCCGTCGAGATAGAGACCGGTGCTCGGCTCCCAGTACATGGCGCCGTTGATGGTCACGCCACCGCGGATGGCGACCTGCGTCACCACGTTGCTGTTGGGGTACCGGCTCACCATGAGGTTGGGCGCCAGCGCCTTGAGGTCGAGCAGGTTGTCGATGCCGCGCTCCTCGATCTGGGCCGTCGAAATGGCGCTGATGGCCAGCGGCACGTCCTGCAGCAGCTGCGCGCGCTTCTGTGCGGTGACGACCACTTCCTCGATCGTGCCTGCTGTGGAGTCCTCCTGCGCGAGGGCGTGCGTCGCCCCCAGCATGAGAACGCTCGTCAACAGGGTGGCGGCCTGCGTCAACACGCGACCGTCATCTCGAACTCTGGACATTTGGTGCTCCCTTACCTCGGCAGGAATGGCGCCGATGCGCCCTGTATACCGGGTGCTGCCGGAAACAACATCGTCCTTTCAGCGTAGGTAAGTGCCGCAGTCACTCCGGGGCGCGCCGGCTGGCATCCCAGTCCTTGCGGGTGACGAGGGCGAGCTCGCGGAAGTTCGCCCCGGTCTCCCAGGTGCCGGTGAATCCCTTTGGGATCAGCAGCGAGTCCCCGGCCTTGAATGAGTGGGCCTTCCCGTCGGCATCCGTCAGGATCAGCGTGCCGTCAAGGAGGTGCACAAACTCGTCGTAGGGCATTCCCGGTGCCTTCAGCGCCAGTTTGACCGGCTGCTCTTCGAAGAGCACCGCGACGATGGAGTCGCTCTTGAACAGAACGGTGCTGCGCGGCTGCGAAGCGCCGCTCAGCAGGACATGGGCCGGGACGGGCGGACGGGGCGACAAGGCCGCGTCCTTGAGGGCTGCGGCATCGAGCCTGAGCGGGACCAACGTCGCCGCCGGGGCGTGCTCCGGGGCGTCGGCAAATCCAGCCGGAGCCATCGCCCACAGGGCGGCCGTGGCAGTCACAAGGACAGATGTGGATCGGTTCATCGCAATTCTCCCAAGGCTGTCTTCAGATCCTGACCGATGTCCGCGATCACGCGGTTCGCAACCGGTGTGGCATAGGGCATGCTGGCAAAGCCGTGCAACATGCCGAGATATCGCCGGGCGACGACACTCACTCCTGCTTCACGCAGCCGGTCGGCGTAGGCTTCGCCTTCATCGCGCAGCGGATCGTACTCGGCGGTGATCACGGTTGCCGGAGGCAGGCCGGCGAGGCTTGGCGCCCGCAGCGGCGAGACCAGCGGATTTGCGGCCTGCCCGCTATCGCCAACATAGCACTCACCGAACCAGCGAATCATCGCAGCACTCAGCAGGTGGCCCTGCGAGAGCTCCCGCATGGATGTGCTCTCGCCGGCGAAATCGGTTCCCGGGTAGATGAGCACCTGCCAGGAAATGTGCGGGCCGCCGCGGTCCCGCGCCAGGATGGACACGGTTGCGGCCAGAGTACCCCCGGCGCTGTCGCCGCAGACGGCGAGGCGCTCCGTGTCGAGCCCGAGCGGCTTTGCCTGGGTGGCGAGCCAGGCGGTGGCGGCATAGGCATCCTCGAGCGCACCGGGAAAGCGGGTCTCGGGTGCAAGCCGATACTCGACGGATGCCACTGCGCAGCCGGAAGCCCGCGCCAGACTGCGACACAGCGCGTCGTGAGTGTCGAGATCACACAGCACGAAACCGCCGCCGTGGTAGAAGACGACGAGCGGCAGGTTCCTCGCCGCAGTCGGCCGATAGAGCCTCACGCGAATCGGGCCGGCGGGGCCGGGTGCGGTGATCTCACGAACTTCGTGCATTTCCTCCTTCGTGACCGGAGGCATCGGGTTTGCGGCGAGTGCGGCGCGCAAGCCGGCAGCACCGACTTCGGGCGGTGGTGGTTGCAGTTCCGCGCCGAGCATGGACAGCAGCGGACGAAAGCACGGATCGATGGACATGCAGGCTCCTTTGCCACGCAAACTCTTGCGAAAGGTCAACTACACACCTGCGGGAGTGTACAGACTTGAGGATCACTCCCGCTGAACGTTTGGGGACAGGTATGAACGACCACGTCGAGACACCGGATATCGTCATCATCGGTTCGGGAGCCGGCGGCATGACCGCCGCGCTCGCTGCGCACGAGACCGGCCTCAAGGCCCTGATCGTCGAAAAGACAAGATACTACGGTGGCTCGACGGCACGCTCGGGTGGCGGCATCTGGATTCCGTGCAATCACCTGATGCGTGCGGCCGGAGTCGCCGATTCCTTCGAGGAGGCGCGACACTATCTGCAGGTGACCGTCGGCGATCGCAGCCCGGCGGCCTCGCGCGACATGTACCTGCGCCAATCGGTGCAAATGATCGAGTGGCTCGGCAGGAAATCGGACCTGCAGTGCAGCTACCTGCCGGGTTGGGCCGACTACTATCCCGAACTGCCCGGTGGCAAGGCACAGGGTCGCGCGGTCGAAGCTCAGCTATTTGATGGCAATGCGCTCGGCGCGGATCTCGCCCAGCTGCGCCCACCCGTCATACCCATTCCGGCCGGACTGACCTTCACGGCCGGTGAGTACAATCGGCTGGGTCTCGTCATGCGGACCTGGCAGGGCAAGCGCACGGCGCTGCGCATCGGCCTGCGGCTGATCGGCGCGCGCATCACCGGCAGGAAAACATTGATGATGGGGCAGGCGTTGATTGGCCGCCTGCGTCTTTCACTCAAGAAGCGCGACATTCCCCTGTGGCTCGACACGCCGATGAAGGACCTCATCATCGATGGAGGGCGCGTCCTGGGTGTGCGCGTCGAGAAGAACGGCCAGCCGCGCGACATCATGGCCCGCAAGGGAGTCATCCTTGCCGCCGGCTGCTTTGCACACAATCTCGACATGCGTCTGAAATACCAGAAGCATCCCATCACGACCGACTGGACCGTGGCGAGTGAGGGCAATACCGGTGATGGCATCCTGGCCGGTCAGCGCGCTGGCGCCGCCATCGATCTGATGGACGAAGCGTGGTGGGGGCCGACGAGCCTGCCGCCGGGCACACCGCCTTTCTTCCACGTCGCAGAACGCGGCTTCCCCGGCCTCATCATGGTCAACCAGAAGGGGCGTCGCTTCACCAACGAGTCGGCGAGTTACGTCGAGGTCGTGCAGGCGATGTATCGCCTGCACACCGAAGATGATCCGCACGTGCCGTGCTGGTTCGTCTTCGACCAGCGATATCTCAATAATTACATCTTCGCGAGCCTCTTTCCGCGCCAGCCCCTGCCGCGGGAGATGCTCGACAGCGGCTACATCCGCAAGGCCAGCACGATTGCCGGTCTGGCTGGCCAGTTGGGCATCGATGCCGCCATCCTGGGCGAGACCGTGAACCGCTTCAACGGTCATGCCAAGGCTGGACGTGATCCGGATTTCGGCCGCGGCGACAGCGCCTACAACCGCTACTTCGGCGATCCGACCAACAAGCCCAACCCCAATCTCGCCCCGATCGACAAGGCGCCGTTCTACGCGGTGAAGGTCTTCGCCGGCGACCTGGGCACCAAGGGCGGCCTCGTCACCGACGAGTACGCACGTGTGAAGCGCGGGGATGGTTCCGTGATCGAGGGCCTCTACGCGGTCGGCAACAGCTCCGCCTCAGTCATGGGAGCGACGTATCCCGGTCCCGGCGCCACCATTGGCCCGGCAATGACCTTCGGCTACGTGGCTGCGCGGCATGCAGCCGGCGTCGATCCGGACGTGGTGTGGAAGTAGGGGCTGCTTCGCCACGACGTGCCATCTTTACCGGCGAGCCTCCCTGACACGGGCGATTGCCTTGATCTCGACCAGTGTATCGGGATAGCCGAGCGCCGCAACGCCGACCGCGGTCCAAGCTGGCAGTGCTCGACCTTGAAAGGCGGCCTTCGCCTTCAGGAAGATATCCATTTGAGCTGGATAGTTCGTGTGGAAGGACATCAGCTCGACGATATCGTTCGCGGTGCACCCTGCTTCCCGCAGCACTTTGTCGAGTGCTGCAAAGGCCAGAGTGAACTGGCGCTCTGGATCCTTCGGGACGGTGCCATCCGGTTCCAGCCCCACCTGCCCTGAGACGAAGAGCAGGTCACCTGCGCGAACAGCGGGTGAGAATCCAAAGTCCTGCGATTTTTCAGGGTCGTACTCGGCAGTATTCATCAATATTCCAGTGCGCGATCACGCGGGCCGGCAAGTCAATTGGCCGTCTGACCACCATCGACGGGAAATGCGATGCCGGTGATCCGTCTGGCTTCGTCCGATGCCAGGAAGGCGACAGCATCGGCGATGTCCGACGGCTCGCAGAACTCGCCGCCGTTGAGCCAGGGTGCAGACCGCTTGATCAGGGCTGGGTCGACGCCCTCACCGGGCGGCCCCTGGACCATCGGAGTATTCACCCCGGTGGGGCAGATCGCATTGATGCGCACGCCGGCGTTGGCGAATTCCAGGGCGAGTGCGCGGGTGAGGCCCACGACACCGTGCTTGGAAGCCACGTAGGAGGCGCCAAAGGGAACGCCGACGAGCCCGGCCGACGAGGCGAGATTGACGATACAGCCCTTCGACGCGACGAGATGAGGCAGGGCAGCCTGGCACATGTAGAACGTGCCGCCCAGATTGATCTGGATGATCCGGTTCCAGTCATCCGGAGTGATCGAGGCAACGGGCGCCATCTGCAGCACGCCCGCCACGTTGCACAGGATGTCGAGACGCCCGCACTGCTCCAGTGTCGATCGCACGATCGCCGCGCAATGCGCAGGGTTTGCGACGTTGAGTTCGTGTGTCGAAGCGGCATCGCCCAGTTCGCCCTTGACCGCGGACAGCCCGGCCATGTTGATGTCGCCCAACACGACCCGCGCACCCTCC
>CAUJHX010000201.1 GCA_963204795.1 Pseudomonadota bacterium
CTCGTGAAGGCAGCCACGGGCGAGGAGATCGATGCCGAATCGCTCGGCGGCGGCGATGTGCACGCGCGTCGCTCCGGGGTCGCCGATCACCTTGCCGAAAACGATGCGCATGCGCTCGCGATTGCCCGCTCCGTGATGATGACACTGCGGCCGCGCGCGCCGGCCTGGCTCGATCTCGAGCCGGGTGTGGAGCCCGCGCTCGATCCGCGGGAGATGCAGGGCATCGTGCCGCGCGACACGCGCCAGCCCTACGATGTTCGCGAAATCATCGGGCGCCTCGTCGACGCCTCGGACTTCCACGAATTCAAGCCCGAGTACGGCACGACCATCGTGTGTGGCTTTGCGCGCATTCACGGCTGCCCGATCGCCATTGTCGCGAACAACGGCGTGCTCTTTTCGGAGTCTGCCCTCAAGGCCGCACACTTCGTGCAGCTCGCGAACCGCCGCGGCACACCGCTCCTCTTCCTGCAGAACATCACCGGCTTCATGGTCGGCGCGAAATACGAGCAGGCCGGCATCGCCAAGGATGGCGCCAAGATGGTGACCGCCGTCGCCTCTGCCACCGTGCCGAAGCTCACCGTGATCATCGGCGGCTCGTTCGGCGCCGGCAATTACGCCATGTGTGGCCGCGCCTATGGGGCGCGCTTCCTGTGGATGTGGCCGAACGCACGCATCTCCGTGATGGGTGGCGAGCAGGCGGCGCAAGTGCTCGCCACCGTACGGCGCGACGGCGCGCACGGCGCCGCCTGGCCTGAAGCGGAGCAGCAGGCTTTCATGGACGGAATCCGCGCCCGCTATGAAGAACAGGGGCACCCGTACTACGCGACCGCACGCCTGTGGGACGATGGCGTGATCGATCCGCTCGATACGCGCCGCATCCTGGGCCTCGCATTGCACGTCGCCGCACGCGGCCCGCGGCCGGGTGATGAGCGCTATGGCATTTTCAGGATGTAGCATGAGCGCGAGCGTGCAGGGCCTGAGCATCGATACCGACGGGAGGGGCGTCGCACGTCTGACGCTCGACCGTCCTGAAAGGCACAATGCCTTCGACGGTGCACTGATCGGCGCAATTCACACTGCCGTCGACAGGCTTGCGCGCAATCCCGTGGTGCGCGCGATCGTGGTCACGGGGGCAGGCAACAGCTTCTGCGCGGGCGCCGATCTCGGGCACATGCGGGCCATGTCCGGGGCAACCGAAGAGGCGAACCATGCCGACGCGCTCGCGCTCGCGCAGATGCTCGCGGCACTCGACGCATGCAGCAAGCCGGTTGTGGCACGCGTCAATGGAGACACGTTCGGTGGCGGCGTCGGCCTCGTTGCCTGCTGCGATATTGCGGTCGGACTCGCTGGCGCACGCTTCGCGCTCTCCGAGGTGCGTCTCGGCCTCGTACCGGCCACCATCTCGCCCTTCGTGATTGCCGCGATCGGAGCCCGCGCGACGCGCGCGCTCGCACTCACGGGCGAACGCTTCGATGGCACCCGCGCGCAAGCGCTCGGTCTGCTGCACGAGGTCGCGGACGACCTGCCGCAACTCGATGCCACGCTCGAGCGCATCCTCGCCGATCTGCTGCAGGGCGGCCCGGAGGCCCAACGCGAGGTGAAATCACTCGTGCGCGAGGTGGCTGGTGCGCCTTGCGACGCAGCACTGCAGCGCTCGACGAGTCACCGGCTTGCGCGCCTGCGCCTCTCGCAGGAGGCGCGTGAGCGGTTGAGCGCATTCCTCGCGCGCCGCAAGCGCTTGTGATCTACTAGTCGACCGGCTTTCCCACTTACTTCAGAGGACTGGCATGAAGATGAAAGAAGCGCGCGCCGTCGTGACGGGCGCAGCCTCGGGCCTCGGCAACGCGGTCGCGCGTCACGTCGCAGCACAGGGGGGCAAGGTCACGCTGCTCGACGTGCAGGAGGGCCCCGGACAGGCGGCCGCCGCCGAACTCGGATCGGGCGCGCGCTTCGTGAAATGCGACGTGACCTCTGAAGCCGAAGTGAACGCGGCGATGGACAGCGCGAAGGCGTTCATGGGCGGGATCAACCTCCTCGTGAACTGCGCCGGCGTAATCGGCGCGGGGCGCGTGCTCGGCCGCAACGGGCCGATGGCGGGTGACTTCTTCACGAAGGTGATCCACATCAACCTGATCGGTACATTCCTGTGCGACAAGGCCGCCGCCAACATCATGCAGGCGAATACACCGAATGAGGATGGCGAGCGCGGCCTGCTGATCCACACCTCGTCGGTGGCGGCGTTCGAGGGCCAGATCGGCCAGGCTGCCTACTCGGCGACGAAGGGTGCGGTGATGAGCATGACGATGCCCATTGCGCGCGAGCTCGCCGCCTTTGGCATCCGCTGTGTGTCGATCGCCCCCGGCATCTTCCGCACACCGATGGTTGCAGGCATGCCGCAGGACATACAGGATTCGCTCGGCAGGCAGGCCCCATTCCCGGCGCGCCTCGGCAAGCCGGAAGAGTACGCGGCGCTCGTGCAGTCGATCTTCGAGATTCCGATGCTGAACGGTGAAACGATCCGCCTCGACGGCGCCATCAGGATGCAGCCGAAATGAACGCAACATCGAACGAAGCGGTCGAGCGCGACGTGATGGAATACGATTTCCTGATCGTGGGCGCGGGCCCCGCGGGCCTCGCCTGCGCAATTCGCCTGAAGCAGCTGAAGCCGGATCTCAACATCTGCGTGCTCGAGAAAGGCGCGGCCATCGGTGCACATTCGCTGTCCGGGGCTGTGATGGAGCCGGGGCCGCTCGACCAGCTCGCGCCCGAATGGCGCGATGCGAAGCTCGGAGTATGCGTGCCGGTCGTGCACGACGAGCTGCGCATCATGACCCGCAAGGGCGCGCACCGGCTGCCGGTTCCTCCGCAGCAGCGCAACCACGGCAATTTCATCATCTCGCTCGGACTGCTGACACCCTGGCTCGCCCAGAAGGCCGAGGGACTCGGTGTCGATGTGTTTGCCGGCTTCGCTGCGGCGGCGCCCGTATTTGACGCCGCGGGCGCGGTGGCGGGTGTGCAGATCGGCGACATGGGAATCGCCAAGAACGGCGAGCCCGGGCCGAACTACGCCCCGGGGCCGCAGATCCGCGCTCGCACCACGATCCTGGCGGAAGGCTGCCGCGGCAGTCTCACGAAGCAGCTCATCGCGCGTTTCGCGCTCGCTGCCGACAGCGATCCGCAGACCTTCGGCCTCGGCTTCAAGGAGCTGTGGCAGCTGCCTGCGGGGCGCGCGAACCCCGGGCTGATTCAGCACAGCGTCGGCTGGCCGCTCGACAACAAGACGTATGGCGGCAGCTTCATCTATCACCTGGACGCAGATCGCGTCTATGTCGGCTTCGTGGTCGGGCTCGACTACATCGATCCGCGACTGAAGCCGTTCGAGGTGTTCCAGCAGTTCAAGCATCATCCATCGGTGAAGCCGCTGCTCGAGGGGGGCGAAATCCTTGCGGCTGGAGCACGCACGATCGCCGCGGGCGGCTGGCAGTCGCTGCCGAAACTCGAGATGCCCGGCGCCATGATCATCGGGGACGCGGGCGGCACGCTCAATTTCCCCAAGATCAAGGGGATTCACCAGGCGATACGTTCAGGTGCGCTGGCCGCGGAACATCTCGCCGCAACCGGCGCGCCGGCGGGGTTCGACGCGCTGTGGCGTGCATCGCCGGGCGGGCAGGAACTGCGCAAGGTGCGCAACTTCAAGCCGGGCTTCAAGCGCGGGCTGTGGTTCGGCATTGCGAATTCCGCGCTCGAAGTTGTGGTGGGTGGCCGCACGCCCTGGACACTGCACAACACGGACAATGCGGCAGCCATGCGCCGGCTCGATGAGTACACCTCGCCCGATCGCGGCTGGGTCGATCGCAGCCTGCCACCGCGGGACCGGCTGGCATCCGTCTTTTTTGCAGCCACGACTCATGATGAGGCACAGCCGGCGCATCTGAAGGTGGCAGATACGAACCTCTGCGCCACACGCTGCCGCGTCGAATATGACAACCCCTGCACGCGCTTCTGCCCGGTGGGCGTGTACGAAATGGTCGACGATGGCCAGGGTGGCAAGCGGTTGCAGGTGAACGCCGCGAATTGCGTGCACTGCAAGGCCTGCGACATCAAGGATCCCTACGGCAACATCACCTGGACCACGCCGGAGGGCGGCTCGGGACCCAACTATCAGACCCTCTGAAGCGCGCCCATGACGAGCCCGATCTGGACACCCTCGGCAGAGAGAGTCGACAAGGCCGTCGTCACCCGCTTCCGGGTCTGCGTCAATGCGCGGCGCCAGCTCGCGCTCGCCGACTACGCGGCGCTCGAGTCCTGGTCGCTCGAGGCGCCCGCCGATTTCTGGTCGGAGCTCGCCCGATTCAGCGACACCCGCGCCGACTGGGGCTCCGGACCCGTACTCGACAATGGCGATCGCATGCCGGGCGCGCGCTGGTTTCCCGCGGCGCGCCTGAATTTCGCCGAGAACCTGCTGCGCCATCGCGACGAACACGCGGCACTGGTCTTCGTCAACGAGCGGGGGACGCGCCGCGAGATATCGCGGCGCGAACTGCAGGATGAAGTTGCGCGCGTCGCAGAGGGGTTGCGGGCGCTCGGTGTAGGTGCCGGCGATCGCGTAGCGGGCTTTCTGCCGAACCTGCCCGAAGCCGTCGTCGCGATGCTGGCGTCGGCGAGTCTCGGCGCCGCGTGGTCGTCATGTTCACCTGATTTCGGCGTGAACGGCGTACTCGACCGCTTCGGCCAGATCGCGCCCAAGGTGCTCTTCACCGCCGATGGCTATTTCTACGCGGGCAAGACGCTCGACTCGCTCGAGCCCATGGCGACGGTTGCATCGCAACTGCCAGGCCTTGTGAGCTTGGTCGTGGTGCCGTACGTGAACGCGAGACCCGACATCCGCGCGCTGCCGCGCGCCGTTCACTATGCGGATTTCGGTCGCGCAGGCGCGCAGCTGCGCTTCACGCGCCTGCCCTTCGATCACCCGCTGTACATCCTTTACTCGTCGGGTACGACCGGCAAGCCGAAGTGCATCGTGCACGGCGCTGGCGGCACCCTGCTGCAGCACCAGAAGGAACATCTGCTGCACGTCGACCTGCGCGCAGGCGACCGCCTGTTCTATTTCACGACCTGTGGCTGGATGATGTGGAACTGGCTTGTGAGCGGACTGGCGAGCGGCGCGACGCTCGTGCTCTACGATGGCTCGCCCTTTCACCCCGGGCCGCGTGTCCTCTGGGATCTGGCCGCGGCCGAGCGCATCGCCATTTTCGGCACGAGTGCCAGGTATCTCGCTGCACTCGACAAGGCGGGCTTCGAGCCGGCGAAGGAAGCCGATCTCACCGCGCTGCGCGCAGTGCTCTCCACGGGCTCGCCACTGCTCCCCGAGACCTGCGACTACGTGTACCGCACGGTGAAGGGCGATCTGCAGCTCTCGTCGATCTCCGGTGGCACCGACATCGTCTCCTGCTTCTGTCTCGGCAGCCCCGTGCTGCCGGTGTACAAGGGCGAAATCCAGTGCCGCGGTCTGGGCATGCGCACGCAGGTGTTCGACGACGCCGGCCGCAGGGTCATCGGTTCGCGGGGCGAACTGGTCTGCACAGCGCCTTTTCCGTCGATGCCGGTCGGCTTCTGGAACGACGTTGACGGCTCGCGCTATCGCGACGCGTATTTCGCGCGCTTCCCGGACACCTGGCACCACGGCGACGATGCGCTCGAAGTTGAGCACGGAGGTTTCATCATCTATGGGCGGTCGGACGCGGTACTCAATCCGGGTGGCGTGCGTATCGGCACCGCGGAAATCTACCGCCAGGTCGAGCAGCTGCCCGAAGTGCTCGAGTCACTCGCGATCGGCCAGCAATGGGAGGGGGACGTACGCGTGGTGCTGTTCGTGCGACTGCGAGAGGGTGTTGACCTCGACGATACCCTGCGCTCCCGCATCCGCGACACGATCCGCCGCGATACTTCGCCGCGCCACGTGCCCGCAAAGATCATCGCGGCGCCGGACCTGCCGCGCACGCTGAGCGGCAAGCTGGTGGAAATCGCAGTGCGCGACATCGTGCACGGCAAGCCGGTCGCGAACCGCGACGCACTGGCAAACCCCGCCGCACTCGATTTCTTCCGGAATCTGCCCGAACTCTCCGTCTGACGATGCCTGCCCCGATCCTCGCACGCGAGCTCGAGCGACGCGGCTTTACGCCCGACGATTCCCAGCGCGCGGCCATCGTGAGACTCGAGGATCTGCGCCGGCGCCTGATCGCGGCGGAGCGCGGCGAGCGCACGCCGCTTGCGCGCGTGCGGCGCCTGATGCACTCACCATCGCGAGCGGCGGAGCGCGGCATCTACCTCTGGGGAGGAGTCGGGCGCGGCAAGACACTGCTGATGGATGCGTTTCATGCAAGCCTGCCGTTCGAGGGCAAGCGCCGGCGACACTTTCACCGCTTCATGCACGACGTGCACGCCCAGCTGAAGACGCTCTCGAAGGTCGAATCGCCGCTCGACATCGTCGCCGGCCATTTCGCCGAGGGGGTCCGGGTACTGTGCCTCGACGAGCTGCACGTCAACGACATTGCCGATGCAATGATACTTGCGCGACT
The DNA here is from genome assembly GCA_963204795.1 of Pseudomonadota bacterium. Taxonomy (GTDB): domain Bacteria; phylum Pseudomonadota; class Gammaproteobacteria; order Steroidobacterales; family Steroidobacteraceae; genus CADEFQ01. The sequence continues at coordinate 6,579 of CAUJHX010000201.1, forward strand.
CTTCAGGGCCCTGCTCGACCGCGGTGTAACGCTCGTCTTCACGTCGAACGTGCCGCCAAAGGGACTGTATCGCGACGGCCTGCAACGACGCAGGTTCCTTCCGGCCATCACGATGCTCGAAAAGCACACCGAGGTCATCGCAGTGGACGCCGGCACGGACTATCGCCTGCGCCGGCTGGCAAAAGTGTCGCTCTATCTCGACTCGGCATCGCCGCAAGCACAGAAAACCCTGACCCACCTCTTCGAGGTGTTCGCCGGCGGCTCGGGTTCGACCGGTGGGACCATTGAAGTTGCAGAGCGCGACATTGCGGTCATCCGCGAGAGCGAGAATGCCGTATGGTTCGAGTTCACAGCACTATGCGAAGGCCCGCGCGGCAAGGACGACTACATCGAGATCGCAGGGGACTACTCCGCCGTGCTGCTCTCGAACGTGCCGATGTTCGACGAAACGCGCGACAACGCGGCACGCCGCTTCATCTCGCTGATCGACGAGCTGTACGACCGCGGTGTCAACCTCGCCGTGAGCGCCGCGGCCCCTCCGGATCAGCTCTATCGGGGAACTCAGCTGGCATTCGAGTTTCAGCGCACGTCGAGCCGGCTCGTCGAGATGCAGACCGAACAGTATCTCGCGCGGGCGCACGGCGCGTGACGGGCGACGAGCGACGGGCTACGGGCCAGAGCGCGCTGCCGCACGCCTGAAGCAGCCAACGCCTCTGGCTCGCTGCCCGTAGCCCGCAGCTCGTAGCCCTAAATCACTCCCCGCCGCACCTGATCCAGTTCGATGGACTCGAACAGGGCGCGGAAGTTGCCTTCCCCGAACCCCTCGTTGCCCTTGCGCTGGATCACCTCAAAGAAAATGGGGCCGATCACGTTCTGCGTGAAGATCTGCAGCAGCGTTCCCTCGCCCCGGCCGGGGTTGCCGTCGAGCAGGATGCGCCGCTTCTGCAATTCGGCGACATCCTCGCCGTGCTGCGGCACGCGCGCGTCCACACCTTCGTAGTACGTGTCGGGTGTGTCCTGAAACTCGACACCGCGCGCGCGCAGCAGGTCGACGGTGCGGACGATGTCGTCGGTCGCGAGCGCAATGTGCTGGATGCCCTCGCCGTGATAGCTGCGCAGATACTCTTCGATCTGCGACCTGTCGTCCTGCGATTCATTGATGGGGATACGGATCCTGCCGCAGGGGCTCGTCATCGCGCGGCTGAAAAGACCGGTGTGCTGGCCTTCGATGTCGAAATAGCGGATCTCGCGAAAGTTGAACAGGCGTTCGTAGAACCCCGCCCATTTATCCATGCCGCCACGGTGCACATTGTGAGTCAGGTGGTCGATGTGCGTGAAACCGACGCCCGCGCCCTCCCCACCCTCCTGCACGGGGCGAAAGTCGACGTCGTAGATCGATTGTCCGCCGTAACGATCGACGAGATAGAGCAGCGATCCACCGATACCTTCGATGGCCGGAATGTTGAGTTCCATGGGACCCACGCGACCCTCGTGAGGACTCGCACCCAGCGCGATCGCACGCTCGAACGCGCGCGCGGCATCCCTGACCCGAAACGCCATGGCGCAGGCGGAAGGGCCGTGTTTCGCGGCAAAGGCCTGCGCGAATGAATCCGGTTCTGCGTTGATCAGGAAGTTGACGTCGCCCTGGCGGTGCAGGGTCACGTCCTTGCTGCGGTGCCGTGCCGTCACCGGGAACCCCATGCGCGCGAAAAGCGTGCGCAGCAGTGCCGGATCCGGAGCCGTGTACTCGACGAACTCGAATCCGTCCGTGCCCATCGGGTTGTCTGCACTGGTGGCCATCGTGACCGCCCGAGAACTCGCTTCAGTTGACGCGAGTATACGCGCCGCTGCTGTCCGCACCCAGCCGGCTCCCGCTCGCTCCATGTATAATCGGGTGCCGCGCGCACAAGGATCCGCAATCGTGAAAGATGCCATTCCGGCCGCACGCCTCGCCCTCATCGAACGAATCGTCGCAGCGATGCCAGACAGGGGCGACGCGCGCCAGCGCGCGCTGAATGCGGATTTCATCCGCGCCTATTTCCGCGGGGTGTCAGAGGAAGACCTGCGTGAACGCCCGGCCGCCGGGTTCGCCGGCATTGCGTTGAGCCATCTCGCGCTCGGACGCGGCCGGACGGCTGCGCAAACGCGTGTGCGCGTGTTCAACCCCGATCCGGCGCGCGACGGCTTCCAGTCACCCCACACGATCATCCAGATCGTCACCGATGACATGCCGTTCCTCGTCGATTCGATCGGCATCGTCTTCGCGCGCAGCCAGGTGGCGATGCACCTCATCATCCATCCGGTGATCACGATGCGCCGCGATGCCCGCGGACTTGTCAGGGGAGTCGTGCCGGGCAACGATCCGCGAGCCAGGCCTGAATCGTGGCAGCTCTACGAAGTCGATCGCCAGACCGATCCGCAGGTGCTCGCAGGGCTCGAAAGCGGGATCCGCGCAGCGATTCTCGACGTGCAGGCCGCCGTCCAGGACTGGATGCCCACGCGCGAGCGCGTGCGCGCGATTGCGGCGGGACTGGGCGATGCGACACCGCTCCCCGCGGACGAAGTCTCGGAAGCGCGCGCCCTGCTCGAGTGGATGGAAGCGCAGCATTTCGTGTTCCTCGGCTATCGCCGCTACCGGCTCGTACGCGGCGCTGCGGAAGACAAGCTCGTGCCGGTCCCGCGCTCGGGACTCGGCATCCTGCGCCCCGGCCACGGCGGGCGACGGCCCCGCACCGTGCGCCTGCGCGGCGAACTGCGCCAGCGTGCCCGCGACCCCGAACTGCTGATCCTCACCAAGGCCAATACGCTCGCGACCGTGCATCGCGGCACCTATCTCGATTATGTCGGCGTAAAGACCTTCGATGCGCGGGGCCGCGTCGACGGCGAGCACCGCATCCTCGGACTGTGGACCTCCACGGTCTACTACCGCAGCGCGCGCGCGATCCCCGTACTGCGCCGCAAGGTCGAGAGCGTGATCGATCACTTCGGGCTCGCCCCGCAGAGCCACGACGCGAAGGCTGTCGTGAACGTGCTCGAGACCTATCCGCGCGACGAACTGTTCCAGGCGAGCGTCGCCGATCTCATCCGGATCGTGCGCGAAGTCGTCAACCTCTACGACCGGCGCACGGTGCGCCTGCTCGCACGCCGCGACCCGTACGGCCGCTTCCATTCCTGTCTCGTCTATGTACCGCGCGATCGCTACAGCACCGACGTGCGTCACCAGATCGAACGCATCCTGCTCACGGGCTTTCACGGCCTCGCATTCGAATCGCAGATCCAGATCGCGGATTCACGCCACGCGCGCGTGCATGTCGTGGTGCGGGTCGATCGCGAGCATCGCGCGGCGATCGATGTCGCCCGCATGCAGCGGGAGATTGCCGCCACCACGACCAACTGGCTCGACCGGCTTTCCGTGGCGCTCGAGTCCCGCTACGGCGAGGCCGCAACCCTTGCGCTGCTGGCGCGTTACGCGAGGGTCTTCCCCGCCGCCTACCAGCAGGAAGTCGCGGCAACCGACATGCTCGGAGATATCGTCGATCTCGAGCAGCTGCGCAATCTGCCGGGAGCGTTGCGCCTCAACCTGCACCGCCCGGCGGGCCAGGTGGCGACGCGCGTGCACCTGAAATTCGTCAAGCTGGGCGAGACGATACCGATTTCGGACATGTTGCCGCTCCTCGAGAATTTCGGCCTGCGGGTGATCACCGAGCGTCCTTACGAGCTTGCGTGGCCCGAAGGCGGTGAAGCGTGGATCCAGGATTTCGAGCTCGAGCACCGCGACGGCCTCCCGATCGACATCGCGCGGGTCGGGGAGCGCTTCAAGGAGGGCGTCGATGCCGCCTGGCGCGGCTCGATCGAGAACGACGGCTTCAACCGCCTCGTGCTGCTTGCCAACCTGCCGTCACGCGATGTCGTCGTCGTGCGGCTCATCGCCAAGTACCTGCTGCAGACCGGTGTCCCATTCAGCCAGGCTGCGATGGAGCGTGCGCTCGCCCGCAATGCGGGCATCACGGGTCGGCTGATCGAGCTGTTCCACGGCCTGTTCGATCCCGCCGTCCCCGCCGCGGAGCGGAAGCGGACCGTGGAGAAGCGTGCACACGCCATCGGCGCGGTACTCTCGGCCGTCACGAGTCTCGATGAAGACAGGATCCTGCGCGCCTGTCTCGCGGTGATGCGAGCCGTGCGCCGCACGAACTTCTACCAGCGCACCGATGCAGGAATGCCGAAGGACTACGTATCGGTGAAGCTCGATCCCGCGAAGATTCCAGACCTGCCGCTGCCGCGACCAAAGTTCGAGATCTTCGTCTACAGCCCGCGGGTCGAGGGAGTGCACCTGCGCATGGCTCCCGTCGCGCGTGGCGGCATCCGCTGGTCCGACCGCCGCGAGGACTTTCGCACGGAAGTACTTGGCCTGATGAAGGCACAAAACGTCAAGAACACCGTGATCGTGCCGGCCGGCGCCAAGGGCGGCTTCGTGCCGAAGCAGCTGCCCCCGGGTGGAACGCGCGACGACATCCAGAAGGAAGCGATCGCCTGCTACCGCACTTTCATCCGCGGCCTGCTCGATATCACGGACAACATCGTCGACGCGAAGGTCGTACCACCGGTGAATGTCGTACGCCACGACGGCGACGACGCATACCTCGTGGTCGCGGCCGACAAGGGCACCGCCACGTTCTCCGACATCGCGAACGCGATCTCTGCCGACTACGGCTTCTGGCTCGGCGATGCGTTTGCCTCGGGCGGCTCGGCCGGTTACGACCACAAGGGAATGGGCATTACCGCGCGCGGCGCCTGGGAGTGCGTCACGCGCCACCTGCGCGAGATCGGCATCGACTCGCAGACGCAGGATTTCACAGTTGCAGGCATCGGCGACATGGCAGGCGATGTCTTCGGCAACGGCATGCTGCTCTCGAAGCACATCCGCCTCGTTGCGGCGTTCAACCACATGCACGTCTTCCTCGACCCCGAGCCCGACGCCGCGAAGAGCTTCAACGAGCGCCAGCGCCTCTTCAGGTTGCCGCGCTCATCCTGGGACGACTACGATCGCAAGCTGATTTCGCGCGGTGGCGGGGTGTACCTGCGCAGCGCGAAGTCGATTCCGCTTTCCACGGAAGTGCGGCGGGTGCTCGCACTCGACGCACCGGCCGCGACACCGCAGGAGGTGATTCGCGCCATCCTGCGCATGCAGGTCGATCTGCTTTGGAACGGCGGCATCGGCACCTACATCAAGGCCTGCACCGAACGCAACGCTGAAGTGGGCGACCGCAGCAACGACACCGTCCGGGTGGACGGCCGCGATCTGCGTGCGCGCATCGTGGGCGAAGGGGGCAACCTCGGTTGCACGCAACGCGGCCGCATCGAGTATGCGATGACCGGTGGTCGCATCAACACCGACTTCATCGACAACTCCGCAGGCGTCAACACCTCGGATCTCGAAGTCAACATCAAGATCCTGCTCGCAGGACCCGAGCGCGCCGGCCGCCTCGCGCGCCCCGCTCGCAACAAGCTGCTCGCCGGCATGACGCGCGACATCAGCGCCCTCGTCCTGCGGAACAACTACCTGCAAAGTCAGGCGATCTCGACACTCGAGGTGAACGCTGCCGCGCGCCTCAGCGAGTATCGGGGCCTCATCCGCTCGCTCGAACGCGCGGGCGACCTTGACCGCGGCATCGAGTACCTGCCTGGCGAGGACGAATTCGCCGATCGCGCCAAGCGCGGCGACGGTCTCACGCGCCCCGAACTCGCAGTCGTGCTCGCCTACAGCAAGATCTGGTTGTCCGGCGAACTGATCGACTCCGACGTGCCGGAAGACCCGTATCTCTCCGAAGAACTGCGGCGCTATTTTCCGGAGGCGCTGCGCAAGAGATTCGCGCGGGACATCGATCAGCACCGCCTGCGGCGCGAAATCATCGTGACGGCGACCACCAACAGCCTCGTCAACCGCATGGGCCCGGTGTTCGCATGGCGCGCCATCGAGGAGACCGGGGCGTCGATCGGCCAGATCGCGCGCGCCTACACGATCGCGCGTGAGGCCTTCGCGATGCGCGACACCTGGCGCGCGGTCGAGGCGCTCGACAGCAAGGTCCCGGCGAGCGCGCAATACCTCGCCTACGACCAGACTGCGCGCAGCCTGCGCCACCTGAGCTACTGGCTGCTGACGCATCGCCGCCGCAATCTGCACGTCGAGCGCACCGTTGCCGAGTTCGGGCCCGGTGTCCACGAGCTCGGCGCTTCGCTGCCGGGAGTCGCGACCGGTCTCGTGGTCGAGCACAATGCGGCGCGCATCGCGCAGCTGCGTGATGCCGGCCTGCCCTCCACGCTCGCGGAACGCATCGGTGTGCTCGAGTCGATGGAACCTGCGTTCGATCTCATCGAGCTCGCCGCGGAGAATCGCATTGCGGTGCGTGAAGCAGCGCGCGCCTACTACTCGATCGGCGCAGCGACCGGTCTCGACTGGATCCGCACGCAGATCGGTGATCTTGCCGTCTCCGGCCCGTGGCAGGCGAGCGCGCGCTCGGCGCTGCGCAGCAGCGCAGCTCGAGTCCATCGCAAGCTGGCTGCGCAGCTGCTGCGCTCCGCCGGGCGGCGGCGCGGTGCGGCGCACGATCCGCTCGCCGCCTGGGTCGCCTCGAAGGGCGACGACCACGCACAATGGGTGCGCATGCTCACCGACATGCGTGCGAGCGAACATCCCGATTTCGCGACACTGTCAGTCGGGGTCGAGGCGATCCGCAAGCTGGCCGATTGATGCGGATCTCGCTGATCGTCACGACGTACGAGCGGCCCCACGCGTTGGCAGCAGTGCTCGCCACGGTGGCGACACAGCAGCGGGCGCCCGACGAAGTGCTCGTGGCGGACGACGGCTCGGGTGCCGCAACGCGCGCCGTGGTGGAACGCTTCGCAGCGCACTCGCGCGCACCGGTCGCTTACATGCGCCAGGAGCACGCGGGCTTTCGTGTCGCGCGACTGCGCAATCTCGCCATTGCCGCGAGCCGCGGTGACTACCTCGTCCTCATTGATGGCGACATGCTGCTGCACGCCGATTTCATCGCCGACCACGCTGCCGTCGCGCGCCCCGGCGACTTCGTGCAGGGAGTGCGGATTCCGCTCGACGACCCCGGCACGCAGGCGGCACTTGCAACGCCAACGCTGCCCGCCTGCAGAGCCACGCCACGCGGTACGAGGGGCTTGCGTCGCCTGTACGGACTGCGCAGTCCGTTGCTGGCGCGGGCCTGCAGGAAGCTTGCGAACCCCGTCGTCGCGATCAAGAGCTGCAATTTTGCGCTCTGGCGCGCCGATGTCGTCGCGGTGAACGGTTTCAACGAAGATTTCGTCGGCTGGGGCCCCGAGGACAAGGAGTTCGCGGCGCGCCTCACGCATTCCGGGTGCTCACGCCGTACGTTGATCTTCGGCGGCATCGCGTGGCACCTGCATCACCCGCCGGCATCCCGCGATCGCCGCGCGGCCAACGACGCGCTCCTCGCCGCAACACTCGCCGACCGCACGATCCGCTGCCGGCACGGCCTCGACGCTCACCCTGCAAACCCGGCGGTCTGGCTGTAAGCTTCGCCATTCGCTGTCCGATTTCCCATGGAGTCTCAGGTGACCGGCAAGCTCATTCTCGTCCGCCACGGCCAGAGCGTCTGGAATCTCGAAAACCTCTTCACCGGCTGGACAGATGTCGACCTGACCGAACAAGGCCGTGCGGAAGCGCAGCAGGCGGGTGCGGAGATTCGGCGTGCGGGCCTCTCGATCGATCTCGCCTTCACTTCAGTGCTGAAGCGCGCGATCCGCACGCTGTGGTACATCCTCGACGAGACCGACCGCATGTGGGTGCCGGTCGAGCGCAGCTGGCGCCTGAACGAGCGGCACTACGGCGCGCTGCAGGGCCTCGACAAGGCGCAGACCGTCGCACGGCACGGCGAGGCGCAGGTGAAAATCTGGCGACGCAGTTACGACATCCCGCCGCCGCCGCTCGCCCCCGACGACGAGCGCCATCCGCGCTTCGATCCGCGCTATGCGGAGGTCGATCCGGCACTGCTGCCTGCCACCGAGTCCCTGAAAGACACGCTTGCGCGCGTGTTGCCGTTCTGGAGCGGGCGCATCGCCCCGCCGCTGCGCGCCGGGCGCAACGTCATCGTGGTCGCGCACGGCAACAGCCTGCGCGCCCTGGTCAAGATGCTTGAAAACGTGTCGGAGGCGGATATCGTCGAGCTGAACATCCCGACCGGCGTGCCGCGCGCCTACGAGCTGGACGCAGATTTGCGGCCCATCTCGAGCCGCTATCTCGGCGATGCGGACGCCATTGCCGCCGCGGCCGAGGCGGTCAAGCGCCAGGCGTCGCGACAAACCGCTCGCTAATCGCCCCCGGGCGGCCCATCGGGGCGCTTGTTGTGCGCAGCCGCCCAGCCATCGTAGCGGCCGTGAAACTCGGCCGCCATGTCATTGAACTTGCGACTCGTCGCCTGCATGTCTGACACCGAGAGCCGGATCGAGCGCTGCGCGTGCACCGCGTAGCACAACTCTGACTGATCGGGCACGCGCTTGTACTCGGCGGCAAAACCATCGCGCACCAGGCGCTCGACGACGCGCTGCGCAGCGTTTTCATCCGGCAGCCCGAAAAAGAACACCACGTCGTGCGGCTGGAAAGGGTCCGAGCCCTGCGCCCGCAGCTTCTCGATGAGCTTCGCGTCCCAGCTGTGCGCCGGCAGGTCGCGGGCCTTCTTGATGCTCATCCAGATACGCGCGAGCGCAATTCCGCCACCGAGCAACAGCAACAACAGGTAGGCGATTCTCATGGTGTCACGCGCAGCGACGGCTACCTCGCGTACTGCGCCTTCCTCTTCTCCAGGAAGGCGGTGATGCCCTCGCGCCCTTCTGCGGTTGCGGCCTGCGCAGCGATCGTTTCGCTCTCGAGTGTGAGCTGGGATTCGAGCGCACCGAGCGCTGCGACCGCGAGCCGCTTCGAACGGCCGAATGCGCCTTTCGGCCCCGCCGCAAGCTTGCCCGCGAGCGCGAGCGCCGTATCGAGCACTTCGCTATCGGGCGCGACCTGATTGACGAGACCCCATTCGAGCGCCTCCGCCGCCGTGAGTGCACGATTCGTCAGGATCAGCTCCATGGCCCGTTTGGCACCGACGGCGCGTGGCAACAGAAACGAGGTGCCACCGTCCGGTGTCAATCCGACGCCGGTGTAGGCGAGCGAGATCTTCGCGCCTGCCGCCATGATGGCGAGGTCGGCCATCGCGACAAGTCCGACGCCTGCGCCGGCCGTAGTGCCGTTCACCGCGGCGATCACGGGCGCGTCCATCCGCATGAAGCGCGCGATGGCAGCGTGCAGGTGCGTTGTCAGCTCCTTGAGATAGGGTTCGATCGGCGTCCCGCTGCCCGTCATGCCGCGCAGGTCGCCGCCGAAGCAGAAGGCCTTTCCGGCACCGGTCAACACGACGGCGCGTACGGCCGGATCCGCCTCGCAGCGCAGCGCCGCCGTCAGCAGATCCCGGCCCATCCCGAGATCGAGCGTATTGGCCGTCTCCGGGCGGTTGAGCGTGACCACGGCGACTTCGCCGCGGATGTCGACCAGCACTGTCTCAGTCATGTCGGTTCCTCATTCGTCGGGCGCGATGGTGACCTTGAGGCCATCCACCGCGGGGGTGAAGTCGATCTGGCACGAGAGGCGCGAGCGCGCATCGTAGTGGGACAGCTCGGTGAGCAGGTCTTTCTCGTCGGACATCGGCGCTGGCAGGCGGCTCGCCCATTCGGGATCGACGTAAACATGGCAGGTCGCGCAGGAGCACATGCCACCGCAGATCGCCGCCACCCCATAGTCCAGTTCGCGAAGCACTTCCATGACCTTGAGGCCCGTCTGGCTCTCGACTTCGTGTTCCACGCCGTCCCGATCGACGACCTTCAGCACCGCCATTTACACTCCCCTCGGTCAAAGACTTCTATTATGCATGAGGGACGCGAGGACGCGCGCGGCACGCTCCTCGGCGGCTTGCTCTGCAGCACTCGCTGCGACCGCCACGCGGCGCGCCCGGTACCAGAGGAAGACAAGCAGCTGAAAGAGCCAGATTGCCGCGTCGAGCACGGCGGGCGTCGTGATTCGCTCGAGGCCGAGTGCCGCGAGCAACCGGGGAAGGTGCGGCACCGCCTCCGGATGGTAGGCGAGCACGCAGGCAACGTCGTGCAGCGGATCGGCGAGCGCCGCATATTCCCAGTCGATCAGCCATAGCCTTGTGCCGCCGTCCACAAGGTTCGAGCCGTGCAGGTCGCTGTGCGTGAGCACCGGGCTGCGGGCGGAGGCGCCTGAATCCCTCCAGTGGCGCTGCGCTTCGGTGAGCATTGGCTCGAGATGCCGCTGCTCTTCAGGAGCCGCCGCAACGATGCGCCGGACATACCCGCGGGCGAGCACCGTCGGGTCGAGCCGCGCAAGACCGGGTGCCGCTCGGGCGTCGATTGCCTGCAGCGACGCAAGCTGTGCACCGAGTCGATCGATCTGCCGTGGGTCAGTGAAGTCGGTGGCTGTCCAGCTGCGGCCCGGGGCGTATTCCGTGATCAGGAGACCGCTCGCGATGTCGGCATCGATGACCCGCGGCGCGACGCCTGCGTCCGCCGCGAGCCGCTGCGCCTTGGTTTCGGCGCGGCGATCGATCGCCAGCAACGAGTCGTACGCGGTACCGAGGCGTACGACGTAGCGCCCCTGCGACGTCGTGACGCGGAAGCTGCGGTTCGTGAGACCGCCGGTCAGGGACTCGACCTGCAGGGGCACGGCGGTGTCTGCGCCGGGAACCCGCGAGAGTACGTCGGGGCCGGGCGTCGCGCTCATGCTCCCTCTGCCTCACGAAACTGCCGCAGCCAGCTCGCAAATCCGATGGCCGCTATCACGAGATAGGTAAAGTACAGCAGCGCCACCAGCGCGAGACCCTGGCCTGCGTAGAGCACGCCGAGTGCAGCATCGACGACGATCCAGTAGAGCCAGTTCTCGATGCGTGCGCGTGCTGCGAGCCAGGTCGCAAGCAGGCTCCCGGCCGTGCACGCGGCATCCAGCGTCGGCTGCGCAGCTTGCGTGTAGCGCACGAGGCCCTGCGACGCGGCAAAGGTCAGCACGGCGACCACGACCCATGCGGCAAGATGCCATCGCCACGGCCACCAGCCCACCTTCACGTGCCCGCCGGCATCGCGATCGGCACTCCAGCGCCAGAAGCCATAGACCGCCATCGCCACGTAGAACGCCTGCAGCAGCGCCTGCAATGGCAAGGCAGATCGCATCGACAGCCACGCGAGGCCCGCCGAGGATGCGCCTCCATACACCCAGCACCAGCGGCTGCGCCGCACGGCCAGCACGACATACACGAGACCCAGCGCGACCGTGATGCCTTCGAGCGGCGAAGTCATGCCTCGTAGGGCCCGATCACCTTCATGACAAATACAGCTTTCGAGTCGCGCTCGAAGGTCGGGCGCACTTCCGCCTGCAGCGCGGCCCACACCCGCTCGTACGGGCCGAAGATCTGGGTGCTCAGGCTGTTGGTCACGATCCTGAGATCCGCGTGCCTGTTCAGCCGGTCGATAAAATCCTGGATCGGCGGTATGAACTGCGCATCGAGCGGGTAAAGACTGACTTCAACACCAATATCCATCAGGGCTCCAGTCACTCGAAGTGAAAATCGAGGGTGATGCCGACGAGCCGTCCATCGGCGAGCTGCACGTAACGCCGGTCCGGAAAATCCGGTGGCTCATTGCCAAAGTAGAATCCGCGCATCGCGTACTGTTCGTCAAAGAGATTGCGCGCGAAAGCCGCGACCGACCAGCGCTCGCGCGCGTAGCCGACGCGCAGATTCACCACCCTGTAAGGCTGCGACCGCTGGTCATGACTCGTGTCGAAGTAGAAATCGTCGACGCCCTGCAGGTCGGCGCGTGCGAAGAAACCGGGCGGGCTCTCGTACGCGAGCGTGAGTGAATACTGGTACTTCGGCGCGTGCGCCTGCCCGCGGCCGTCGAGGGCTGCGTCACGCGCAGGATCGCCGGTGCGATAGCCCAGGTAGGCCGTCTCGAGAAGCCCCAGTGTCGTGGCAACCTTCAGGCGCCGCGTCACCGCCCAATTCGCGCTCGCCTCGAGACCGTAGTTCCGGCCACGCGCCGCGTTGTCGGTGAAGAACACGTAGGACAACGGATCGCCCGGCACGAGCTGCTGCGACGTCGCGACCTGCTGCGATTCGCGACGCATGTAGAAAAACGACGTGCGCGTCGACCAGCGCTCGTCGGGCGCACGCCATGCGAGTCCTGCCTCGGCATTCCACAGCGCTTCCGGCTCGTAGCGGCGGCGATCCGCGGGCACGGCTGCTCCGATGTTGAATCCACCGGCCTTGTAACCGCGCGCCAGCGTTGCATACCACGTGCGTGTGGCGCTCTCCTCGAACGAAAGGCTCGCGTGCCCGCCCCACATCGTGTCAACCGGGGCGAACGCACTCGTCTCGCCCGAGAGCACCTCGCGATCGTGGTAATCCGCGTCGCGCCGCTCGGCACGCGCGCCGAACGACAGCACGGTGCGCCGCGCCGCACGCCAGTCGATCTCGCCGTAGAGCGCGAGGTTCGTGGCGCGATAGTCGCTCGTGAGCAGGCGGTAGGCCACGCCGCTTTCAGAGTCGCGCTGGTCGTTGCGCTCCCCGACATCGAGCGCATAGGCGCCGGCTATCCAGCCAAAACCGCTATCGTCGGCCGACCTCTTCGAGACGAGTCGCAAATCCTCGCTCGTCGAGCGCCGGCGGCGCGCGAAATGGCTCGTGTAGTCGTAGGGCGTGTAAGGACTCCAGGCAGCATCGTTGCCCCAGTCGCCGTCGAAGCCATAGCCGATCTTCGAGTCGGCATGAGTCGTGACACTGCGCAGCTCGAACGGAGCATCGCCCTTCCAGGCGACATGGACGGCGCCCGCTGCCGAGCGCTGCCGGTCGACGCCCGGGTGGTCAGCCAGCGTCACGCGCGAGTTGTCGATCGAGAATGCGTCGTAGCCGTCGTCGATGTCGACGAGCATGGCGGTAAAGCCGAGCTCGAGCGCTTCGATGGGTGTCCAGTGCAGCCGAGCGCGGAAAGTATCCTCGTTGTAGCCATTGGTGTCGTCGCGCCCGAGGAAAGCATTCCTGCGAAAGCCATCGCTCCCGTAGTGATGGGCGACGAGCCGGAATGCTGCATTTCCTGCGTCGTCGATCCTGCCGCCGATCACACCCCCCCCGCCCCAGGTGCCAAAGTCGCCCGCCGTCGCCTCGCCACGCAGTTCGAATTCCGGCCGCGCGTCACGCGTGCGGATGCTGACGAGGCCCGCGAGCGCGTTGGCGCCGTAGGCCGTGCCCTGCGGGCCTCGCAGCACTTCGATCTGCTCGACGTCGTAGGTCGTCGCCGGCATGCCAACACCCGAGAAATCGATGTCGTCGATGAGGAAGCCGACTGAAGGATTCGGTGCGCCCTGATATTGATCAAGCTCGCCGATGCCGCGCAGCTGGAAATACCGCGGCCGCGCCGTGCCCGCCGACCAGTTGAGATTCGGCACGAGCGGCATCACATCCTCGAAGTGCTGCAGCCCCGCCCGCGCGATCGTCTCTTGTGGCAGAACCGTGACACTGGCGGGAAGCGCGTCGACGGCAACGTCGCGCAAGCGCGACGTGACGACGAGGACCTCGTCGAGATCCTCTGCCCGGACAGTGGACATGGCGCAGACGAACGCCGTGCCGACGATGCGTCTGAACTTCCGACAACGGATACTCATGCCTGCTCCCTACGCCGGTATTAGCCGGATCAGGTTCAACGGGTTCGCCACCTGGCGTCTCAGGCCCCGTACGCGGGGCCACCCCAAGGATGTAACGCGTATGTTAGTGGTCGTGCGGCGAAGTGCAAGTGGCTAGAATTGACGCCATGAGTCGATCACTTGCCGTGTTTCAGGTCGATGCGTTCACGCGGCAGCGCTTCACCGGCAATCCCGCAGGCGTCGTACTCGGTGCCGATGCGCTCTCGGATGAGGAAATGCTCGCGATTGCGCGCGAGCTGAACAACGCCGACACAGCGTTTGTCTCGGCACCCGACAGCGCCGATCACGACCTGCGCGTACGCTTCTTCACACCACGCACCGAAGCTGCCTTCGTGGCCCATGCGACCGTCGCCGCCCACTACGTCATGTCGCGCCGGCCCGGGCCAAGGCGCCTGCGGCAGAAACAGAAGGCGGGTATCGTGGAGGTGGAAGTACGCGGCGAGGGAGACGCGCGGCGCATTGCGATACACCAGTCCCCGCCGCCAATCGGCCGCGAGCTCTCGTCGCGCGAGCGGCTCGCCGTGCTCGACGCACTCGCTCTCTCGAGCGGCGATCTCGACGGCCGCTGCCCGCTGCTGGTTTGCGGCAGCGCCAGTACGCGCCTGATGGTCGGAGTGCGCGGCGCCGAGCAGTTGCGGCAGTTGAAACCTGATGCCGCCCGCCTCACCACGCTCTCTGCGCAGCTCGGTGCCGCCGGCTATTTCGTGTTCACGCTCGCGCCACAGGTGTCCGACGTCCTCACGGAGGCACGCATGTTCTGCCCGGCGATCGGCATTCCCGAGGATCCGGTAAGTGGCAACGCCTACGGCATGCTCGGTGCCTACCTCGCCGCGCGCGGCCTCGTCGAGCGCAGCGGAGACCGCGCGCAGTTCAGCGGCGCGCAGGGCCACTACCTCAATCGCCCTGGCCGGGTCGATGTGGAGCTCGATTACGACAATGGCACCGTCGCCTCGCTGCGCGTCGTCGGCGACGCCGTACTCGTCTTCGAGACGAGCCTCAGTCTCTAGCGCCGATGGCAGAGCTGCGATTCGAGCCGGCTCTCGCGCTCGCGGACCTGCCGCGGGGCAAGATGCGCGCCTGTACGATCGAAGGCCGCAGCGTGCTCCTCTGCCACACGAAGGACGGCCTGCACGCGGTCGACAACATCTGCACGCACGCCTGGGCGCGACTCGACGAGGGCTGGCTGCGAGGCCACAAGCTCGTCTGCCCGCTGCACGGCGCCGTGTTCGATGTGCGTGACGGCAAGGTACTGAAGGGGCCGGCGACGGTGCGCCTGCCCGTGCATCGACTGCGCGTGGTCGAGGGGTGTCTGGAAGTCGCGCTTGATCCGGCGGCACCGCCGCAAGAAATCGAATTCTGAGATCACAATGCGTGCCCTGTCAGCTCCCGGCGGCGCTCGCATCGCCGACGCTGCGCGGATCGACGTGCAGCGCCCTGCGATATTCGATGCCGCGCGCGCGATAGTTCGCAGCCGCCTGCGCGATCAGCGCCAGTTCCCGTTCGCCCACCTGGCGCACGATGCGCGCGGGCGCCCCCATGACGAGCGAACCATCCGGGATCTCGCGATCAGGCGGAACGAGTGCGCCCGCGGCGATCACGCAGTGACGGCCGATGCGTGCGCGATCGAGCACCATGGCGCCGTTGCCGATCAGCGTTTCGTTGCCAATGGTGCAGCTGTGCAGCAGCGCCCTGTGGCCGATCGTCACACTCCGGCCGATGTGCGTGGGCGCGCCGGCGTCGGTGTGGATCACCGTGGCATCCTGCACGTTCGTGCCCTCGCCGATTTCGATCCAGTCGCTGTCACCGCGCAGTACCGCGTTGAACCACACGCTCGCGTCGCGCCCGAGCCGCACGCTGCCGATGACCTGCGCACCCGGCGCGATGTACCACGCGTCGCCATCGGTCGCCATGCGGCGCTCGCCGAACTCGTAGATCATGCAACACCCCGCTTGCGCTGCGTCTCGATCGCCGCACCGCGACCAGCATAATCGAGCAACAGACGCCCCATGAAGTCCGCGAAGACGCGCACGGCCACCGATTGCCGGGCGCTCGCCGGATAGACGATCGAAGCGACGGCGCCCTCGAGAGCGTAGTCCGCGAGCACTTGCTGCAGGGCGCCGGTGTTGAGCGACTTCGCCGCATGCAGTTGACTTGTCTGGAAGACACCCGCGCCTGCGAGCCCCGACGTGAGCACGGCCTCCGCGTTGTCGAAAGCAAGCACGCAATTCACCCGTTGCTTCACTGGCCCCCTGTCCTTGCGGAAGCGCCACTCGCGCAAGCGCCCCGAGTCGGCAGCGAGATAGCCGATGCATCGATGCGTGGCGAGGTCCGCGGGCTCGCGCGGGTTGCCGTGCCCGGCGAGGTAGGCAGGCGCTGCGCAGGTGACCCAGCGCGTGACACCGAGCCGTCGCGCGATCAGCCGCCCGTCGCGAACCGGGCCGAAGCGCAGCGCGACATCGACCTTCTCCTCGAGCAGATCGACGACCCGGTCGTTGAAGCGCACTTCGAGCGTTATCCCCGGGTAGCGATGCATGAACGCGGGCAGTGCGGGAATCA
Organism: Pseudomonadota bacterium; assembly: GCA_963204795.1. Classification (GTDB taxonomy): domain Bacteria; phylum Pseudomonadota; class Gammaproteobacteria; order Steroidobacterales; family Steroidobacteraceae; genus CADEFQ01. Next base: position 22,933 of record CAUJHX010000201.1, read on the forward strand.
GCAGGTGCTGGCCGAAGGCCACGGGCACGTCGACCCGCAGCCGCCCCTGCGGGCGTTCGCGGGTGCGCGATATGGCCTCATCGGCCTGCGCAAGTTCGGCGAGGATGCGGCGGCTGCGCTCGAGGTATTCGGCGCCGTCGTTGCTCAGCGCCACCTTGCGGGTCGTGCGGTCGAAGAGGCGCACGCCGAGCCGCTTCTCGAGAGCCGCCACCTGCTGGCTCGCCTGGGCGCGCGAGATGCCGAGATCGTCGGCTGCCCGAGTGAAGCTGCCACGCTCGGCGACACGCACGAAGGTGGCCATGACGGCGAAGCGGTCCACGCCGATTGTTTAGCAGCGCCAGACAATGATTTCAAGTTTGTCGACTTTTTCCGCACGCCGTACGGCCGGAAACTGGCGCCGTACACGAAGAGGTCGCCATGTTTCTCTTCCGCAGCCGCTCACCGATACCTGTTATCGCCGCACTCGTCGTCGCGTCGCTTTTCGCGCTGCTCGCCTGACGGTTTTCTTCTTGCCCACCGCCCGTTTCCTGCCCGCAGCCCGCTTCTTTCGCGGCGCGCGCTTCTGGCCCGCAAACACCGCGATCCCCGCGAGCGCCCGCGCCTGCCCGGTGCTCGCGGAATGCACGACGGCCCCGGTTGTCAGCGAGACCTTCACGACCTGCCCGGTGAAAAAACTTCCAGCGTAGGCGAAGCGCCCGTCGGCCGTGATGGCAAGGGTCGCCCAGCCGAAGCCTTCAAGCGGAATCGAGCGCACGGTCTCGCCGCGACCGTTGACGATATCGATGCGACCGCCGCGCAGCACGTGGAGCGCACCATCGGGCCCGTATGCCATGCCGAAGAACATTTCCGGGGGTCCCTGAAATGGCGGCTGAAACGATTGCAGGTCCGGCAACTGGCGATCGTTCGCGAGGTCGTAGCGCATCAGGCGCGGACCCGTCTCCGAGCAATAGACGAGCGTGCGTCCGTCGGGTGCGAGCGCCGAATGCGTGACACCCAGAAAGCCAGCCATGCCGCCGTGCGTCTGTGTGGCGTACTCGCGCAGCAGCGCACCATCGGCCGAGAAGCGCCACACATGACCATCCCCGAAGCGGTCACCGCCCGGAAAGAACGGGATCTTCGTCTTCATGCGGGCCGCGACCTCGGGTCGCACCGCATCGCCCGCGAGATGCTCGCCGAGCAGGAACGACCCGTCTTTCGCGAAGGTGACATGCGAGAACGCCCGCGTCGGCAACTCGTCGCGGATCTGCACGCGACCGTCCGGATGGATGTTGAGCACCACGAAGGCGTGTGAATCGAAGGCCCACAGCACGCCGCGCGCGTCGAAGTTGAGCCCGCCGACGAGGTGCGAGGTGGCGCCGAGCCACAATACGGCCTTCTGCTTCAGGTTCTTGTCATACTGGATGATGCGACCGCGGCCGGCGTGATCATCGAGCGGATCGTTGAGCTCGGTGGCGCCGACGAACACGTCACCCCTGGAAAACGGCTTGAGACTCTCGCTCATACGACAAGCATAGCGGTTCCGATCAGAAGGCCGCGTCGAAGCCGATCAGAAGGTAGTTCTCCTTCGTCTCATGGCCGACGAAATCCGCATCGCGATCCTTGCTCAAAAGGTCGACATTCAGTTCGACGACGCCCTTCACGTTGCGCATGAAGTAGTACGACGCGGCAAGGGTCAGAGAGCGCATCTCGATCCCTTCGAAGAGGGTCCCTGTGCCCTTGAAATCGCCTGCGTCGTTGTGGTTATAGAGCAGCGAGTAGGCCCAGCGGTCGTTGTGCACGTAATCGACACCGGCAAAGGCACCGAACCAACGCAGGTTGCGCGCCGGATCGGTATCGAGGAACCCATCCCAGCGGTTCCACAGCGCCTGGGCGAACCAGGATGTCTTCGCGCCCACCTGCCCCGCGAGATCCACTCCATAGACCAGACGATCGGTGTCGCGGCTACCCTGACTCTGACCCGCCAAGCCTGCCGCACTGCGCTGTTCACCCGTCAGGCCGAAAAGTCCGGCCGAGACCGGGCCGAGTTCGGAACCGATGTGGCCGAATACCGATTTGCGGTCGTCATTGTCGAACATGCGATCGGGGCGGCGGTAGCCCGGGCTATTGATATTGACGTTCGCATTGATGCCGTTGCCGTTCACCACCCCGATCTCGAGGTCCACAGGACCGAGGCCGCGCCCGAACAGCACCCCGCGCTCGTAGGTGACTCCCGCCATGCGATAGAGCTGGAAGTCCTGGAAAGTCATGCGCGTCTCGCGCGGAAACATCACGTCGGAGACCTGGAACTGCCCGAGTTGCAGGCCGATGCCCGTGCCGAATACGTCGTCGTGGCTGAACCACGCGTCCTCGATGATGACCGAGCCGTTTTCGCCCTTTTCGGCAAAGATGCCGTAGAAGTAAAAGGAAATGTGATCGCTCAGGGGCGCAGCGGCCAGCAGTTTCAGCAGATAGGGTGACTGGAAATCGAAGCTCGAATCGTTGCCAGTGGGGCCTGTTACCGGATCCACCTGCTTGCTGTCCCGGCCCTGAACGAACGCCTGGGCACGCACGGCGAGCGGCAGGAACGCAGGCAGGGCGAGCATGTCGTCACCTATCTTCGTGGTAGTCACTTCCTTCCAGCTCGGCAGACGCATATTCATTTCGTCCCGGAAGTTCTCGCCGAAGGCATTGAGCCGGGGGAAGGCCGAGTGACAGGCGTTGCAGCTCATCTGGTACTGACGGGCGAACGCCGGCATTGCCGTGGCGAAGCCGCTCCAGACGAGCCCGGCGAACAGGAACATCAGCGACCAGAAACGCGTGAGCGCCGGTGATACTCGCATGGTGAACTCCCCGACTGTAATTGGTCTTCCGGGCAATCTATCCGAACCGGCGCGTGGCGGACAACAGTACTTGCCACGCGTGCGGCGGCTGCCGGTGACCGACTGGCTGACGCTGCAGCCCGACGTGCAGTACATCCTCAACCCGGGTCTCGAGCCGAACTCGGATCACGCGCTCGCGGTGGGTCTGCGCTTCGAGCTCGCTTACTGGACAGCGCGATCGCGATCGCGGCGGGCGCGGCAATCACAGCACCCAGGAGGAGTGGCGAGCCTGGCCCGAAGTGCCCGAACACGGCGCCTGACAGGAACGGGCCGATGACGCGCCCAAGGCTGCTGCTCGACTGATAGACGCCCATCACGCTGCCGCGATTGCTGCCACTCGCCTGCTTCGAGGCGAGCGCAGAGCCTGACGGATTGAACGCACCCGAACCCGCGCCGCAGATCACGAGACCAATCGTCGCGATTTCGATACCGGGCGCTGCCGCTGCGATCGCCATGCCAATGACGAACGCGGTGATGCCCGCATACGCGACGTTGTACTCGCCGAAACGGGGAACGATGACGCGCACGAGACCGCCCTGCATGATTACGGGCACGATTGCGAGCGCGAACATGAAAAGACCGACCGTGCGCGGTCCGTAGCCGAAACGGGCGAGCGCCCAGAGCGCGAAGATCGACTCGAAGATGGCCTGCGCGGTCGCGACGCAGAGGGCCGCGAGCGTCACGTAGCGCAGCGCCGGCAGTTCTCTCACGAGCGCCAGAGGCGAGCGCCGCCCACCGGCTGCCAGTGCGTGCGCGCGGTGCTCGGCCGTGTGGCTCTCCGGCAGGCGCAGCGCGACCAGCGCAATCGCGAACAGGGACAGCGCCATGGACACGAGTGCGGGGCGCACGAAACTCGCGGTGGCAAGATTCTCGCCCGCCAGCAGACCGCCGATCGCAGGCCCCATCATGAACCCGATGCCGATCGCCGCCCCGATCGTGCCGAGCGCCTTCGCCCGGTCCTGCGGCGTGCTGATGTCGGAGGCGTAAGCCATCGCCGCGGAAATATTGCCTGCCATCAATCCGCCGAGCACGCGCGACGCAAGTACCCAGGCAATATCAGGTGCAAAGCCCAGTATGGCGTACGATACGCAGGCGCCTGCCAGCGAGAACATCAGGATCGGGCGACGGCCGTAGCGATCGCTGAGCCGCCCCCAGACTGGCGCCGCGATCAGCTGGCACAACGCGTGCGTGCCCAGAATGGCGGTGATCAGCGCGGGCGATGCATCGAAGCGCGAGCCGATGTACGGGATCAGCGGCACGATGACGCCGAAGCCGAGCACGTCGATGACGCACACGATGAACAGCGTCAGCAGTGGTTTCAAGCGCAAACTCTCCGTCGTATCTCAGTGCGCGGGCACAAGCATCGCGGGATCCGTCATCCCCTCGCCGCCTGCCGGCGAGCCGGGACGATCCGTCACTCCACGCAGCACGAGTTCGGCAATTTTCGCATTGCTGCCGGGGTTGCCTGCGTTTTCTTCTTCGCCCGTCCGCAGGATGACGAGCCGCAGGGACGGCACAACCCACATTTCGCCTCCATGCGCGCCCGGCAGGCGATACAGGTCTTTGGCCGACACCAGTTGCGATGGCTCATCCCGTGCGGTGTGGCGCGCGAGCACGCGCCGCGCCCAGCCAGGTCGCACGATCTCCTCGCCCATGTAGACGCCGTCGTTCGCGAGTACCTCGCCGATACGTATCCAGTCGCCCTGCACGACGCGCAGCCCGGGCGCCAGCTCCGCATTGAAGGCGCCGAGCGGTCGCCACAGGCGCCTCGACAGGTAGGTCTCGTAGGGCACCCCCGCCGCGCGTGCAATCGCTGTGCTGTCGGGCGTGACAGCATCCGGGAGCGGCTTGCGGTCCTCTGCCAACGCGCCCGCGAGCAGGTCGTCGATCACACCTTGCCACGCACCCGCGTCGATGTAGGTCACGAAGGAGGTCCGGTGCCAGTAACGCTCGAAAATCACGTGTCCGTTGCGCACCACGAGCAACGCATCGGCGCCACCATCCTGCGCGGCGCTCGCGGCCGCTTCAAGCGCTGCCGGATCGACATGCGCCTCGAGCGGGGACAGCGGGGGCATCGGCGGGGTGTTGCCACCCTCGACCAGGGTCCTTGTGCTGCCTGGCCCTCCCGGCGTGCAGCCGGCCTGCATCACCCCGAGAGCGCAAGCCACCATGAGGCTGAAGAGATTGCGCTGGTTCATTGACGTCTCACTCCGCCGTATAGCACGGTGCCGCGACGCAACTCGAGTTCATGGGTCGCAAAGCGCGGCCATTCCTCGCGATGATGGGTGGCGATGACGATCGTGACGCCCGACGCGGCGCGTCGCTCGAGCCGACGCATGAGATCCGCGCGCGTGGGCGGATCGAGCCCGGCGAACGGTTCATCCAGCAGCAGCAGGTCCGGACGCCCCATGGCCGCGCGTGCAAACAGCACGCGTCGCGTCTGGCCGTAGGACAGTTCCGCGAGCGGCCGCGCCGCGAGCCGCAGCACACCGAATGCGCGCATCGCAGCCTCCGCGGCTGCACGCTCGGCGCGCGTCGCGCGTTGGTTCAGACCGATGCTCGCATGCGCGCCGGACTGCACGACTTCGGTTGCCGTGAGGTGCAGGGGGTGGTCGGTCTGCAGATGCGGCGCCACGAGCCCGACACGCAACTTGAACGCCTCGAGCGCGACACCCGGCTCGATCCCGTCACGCTCGACCGTGCCGCCGCTCGCCACGCCATGATCGCCGTAGAGCGTGCGCAGCAGAGTCGTCTTGCCGGAACCATTGTCACCATGCACGACCCAGCACTCGCGCGCGCGCAGTTCGCAATCGATCCCGCGCAACACCCGCGCGCCATCGAGGTAGACGTCGGCGTGTGTCAGGCGCACGAGGACGCGGCCGGGCCTGGCCTTGCGTCGTGCAGACCCTGGCGGCGAACGCCGCGCCCCGGCGCTCTGGAACCACTGTGCGAGCGGCGCGCGCCCGATCGGGCCGCACCATGTGATGCGACCCCGCTCGAGCATGAGCGCATGGGTCGCCGCCCGAGGCACGTCGCCGGCCCGATGCGCCGCCAGGACCCACGGTCGGCGCGATCGTGCAGTGCTCTCGAGCCAGCGGCGTACGCGCATCCGGTAGGTCGAATCGAGACCCGTAAAGAGCTCATCGAGCAGCAGCAGGCGCGGCCGCGCCGCGAGCGCGCGTGCGATCAGCACGAGGCGGCGCTCGCCCCAGGACAGCGTCAGAAAGCGCCGCCCGGCGAGGCGCCCGATGTCGAGCCTGGCAAGTGCGTGACGCACTGCGCGACGCGCAGTGAGATCGAGGCGATCGAGCAGGATATCGGTGCGGAAATGGCCGGTCGCAACCACATGCTCGACGGTCGCGTTCCAGCCGTAGCGATGATAGCGATCCTGCCGCTCGGGACCGAGATAGGCGATCTCCGCGAGCGCATCCTGCGGAGTGTTCTGCCACTCGCGACCGAGCCGGTAGCGCCGCTGCCCGCGGCCCGTCGGTTTCGGCCAGACCGCACCCGCGAGCAGCTTGAGCAATTGCGTCTTGCCGGCGCCGTTGGCGCCGAAGAGCAGCCAGCGCTCGCCCGGTGCGATCTTCCAGTCGATGTCGCGCAGCACTGCCCGCCCACCGCGATCGAGATCGACCTGCACGAGCTCGATGGCAAGATGGCGTGTCGCGCGGGACTCAGCGGGCACGCCACGCGGCTCCATCACACTTGGCGCGGCCGTCGCGCTCGAGCTTGATGAGGTGCGCTTCGAGACTCAGGCGCGCGAGGAAGTGCCGGTCCGCCGGCACATCTGCATAGACCGGGACGAGCAGCTCATCGAGGGTCATGCCGCGCGCGCCGAGCGCCGCCACCACTTTCGCTTCGCGCGCAAGGCGATGCGCAATGATCCTGTCGATCTCGCGCAGCGGCTCCCCCAACACGCGCCCGTGTCCGGGCGCGATGGCGCGCAGCGGGTAGCGCTTCAGCCGCTCGAGCGCTTCCAGATAGGCCGCAAGATCGCCGTCCGGCACGGGGATCACGGGTGTCACCCCTTCGAGAATGTGATCACCGGAAAAGAGCAATCCTGCGCTCTCGAGCAGCCAGCACACATGGTTCGAGGCGTGGCCGGGCGTATCGATCGCGCGCAAGCGCAGATTCCCTGCCGCGAAGATTCCGTCGCGTGCCGGAATCACATCGGGCACGAAGTGCTCATCCTGCCGGCCATCGCGGGGCGCGGGCCTGCCAACGAGGCGCGCACCACATCTCGCCTTGAGAGTGGCGGCCGCCGGTGAATGATCGGGATGGGTATGCGTGACGAATATGGTCTCGAGCCGTGGCGCAGCAGCGAGAATCGCCTCCACGTGCGAAGGAATGTCGGGTCCCGGATCGAGCACCGCCACGGGCGGATCGCCGAGCAGCCAGGTGTTGGTGCCGGGGCCCGTCATCATCGAAGCGTTGGGAGCGAGCAGTCGCTGCACGCCGGGTGCGATGAACATCCGCTCAAGGATAGTGCCTTGTACGCCCCAATGTCAGCGGTGCCGCACGTGCTATGACGGCAGGAGGCCGCCAATCGTGGGCGACGGGCCATTCGCGGCGTAGATGCGCACGGCATTGCGCCCGGCACGCTTGGCCGCATACAGGGCCTCATCGGCCCGCTGCAACATCGTACTTGGCGTATCCCCCGGGGCGGATTCGGTGACGCCGATACTCGTCGTGATGCCGCGGCCGACCGGGCATAAATGCGCAAGATCGATCGCCGCGATGCGTTCACGGAGGCGCTCCGCTGTTGCGCAGCCCTCCGCGAGGGCGGTCTCCGGCAGCACGACGACAAACTCTTCGCCGCCGAGACGCCCGAAATAGGCCGGCTCGCGCAATTCGTCGCGCACTGCCTGCGCCATGACCTTCAGCACTTCGTCGCCGACCGGATGGCCGAACCGGTCATTGATGCCCTTGAAATGGTCGATGTCCGTGATGAGGATCGTGCAGGGCCCGGCACCCTCGCCGGCAAGCGTGGCAGCCAGCCGGTTGAGCACCGCGCGCCGATTCGGCGCCGATGTGAGCTCGTCGGTGTGCGCGAGCTTGCGCATGCGCAACGTGGAGCGCCGCTGGTGGATCGCAAGTGTCGCCAGCAGCAGCACGAGCAGAATGGCCAGCGCGATCACGACGGCCTGCAGTCTGCGCACCGCGCGGCTTTGCGCGAGCGCACGCTCGTTTGCCTGGATATCGCGCAGCAGCAGCGCGTTCTCGGCCTCCTTGGAGGCGGTGTCGAACTCCACGCGCAATGTCGCGAAACGCTGGTCGATCTGGTTGCGCAGCAGCCGCTCGCTGACCTGCTTGGCGAGCGCGAGCTGCGTGTAGCCGCTCCTCCAGTCGCCGCGCGCGGCTTCGACGGATGCGAGCTCCGCATGGCTCGCCGCGAGTTCGCCGCGCGCTTCGCCACTCCTGAAGACGTCGATGGCTGCCCGCAACGCGGCGGCGCTCGCATCGAGGCGGCCCACGCCGTGCAGCGCAATGCCGCGCGCGAGATCGATCTGCGCGCGCAGGCGCGCGTCGGGTGTCTCCCGCTGCAGCGCTGCCGCCTGCTCGAGCGTCGCGAGCGCGCTGCGCGAGTCACCGAGACCGTTCGCGACGGCCGCGAGCCCGCGCAGCGCATAGGCCTCGCCGCGCGCGTAGTGAATCTCGCGATTGATCGCGAGCGATTCCGTGAACGAGCGACGCGCTTCGGCCCATTCCTGCAGGTATTCGTGCGCGCGGCCGAGGTTATGGAGCGTGACCGCCTGCTCGCGCAGCATCCCTGCCTCGCGCTGCTGGGCGAGCGCCGCGGTGTAGATGTCGCGCGCCTGCACATAGTCGCCCATGCGGTTGTAGAGGATCGCGACACCGTTCATCGCGGTCAGGGCGTGATGGCGCATGTCGAGCGTCTCGTAGAGACCCTGCGCACGGCGCAGATCCGCAAGACCGCGCGCATATTCGCCCTGCAGGCCGAGCACATAGCCGCGCGAGAAGAGCGCGCCTGCGATCATCTCGTCGTCGCGCGCCTCGGATGCCACGCGCGCGGCCTGTTCGTAGTACGCGAGTGCCTGGGCATTGTCGCCGAGCGTTTCGCGCATTTCGCCCTGGCAGACGAGCATGCCGGCCCGCAGACCCGGACGGTGGCTGCGGGGCAGCAGTGCCCCGATCGCCGCAACTTCGGCATCGAGTGCCTGTTGATTGCGCTCTGACTGGTAATCGCACAGCAGCAGGCGCGCGCGGATCTCGAGATCGACGTCCGGCTGCGTACGCAGCGCCGCGAGAGCCGCCTCGGCGTCGCGTTTGCTGGCGTCCGGATCGGAACGCATCGCAACCGCGCCCTTTTCGATGAGCGCCGCTGCGGGATGCACGGGCTGTGTGCTTGCAGCGGCCGGCAGAACCGCTGCGACGAACGCGGCCACTCCGGCGAACAGACTCCATTTTGTTGTTCTGGTCATTTTCAAGTTCGCCAATGTAGCGCAAATGGCCCGCTGCGGTACCATCGGCCCATGCAGATCGGCCTCATAGGACTCGGCCGCATGGGCGGCAACATGGCACGTCGCCTCGCGCGACATGAAATTCCGGTCGCAGGCTTCAGCCTCGATCGTGCGGATGCGGCCGCGTTTGCGGCCGAGCCACGCATCGAAGTGCACGATCAGCTGGATGACCTCATCGCCTCGCTGCCCACGCCACGCATCATCTGGCTGATGGTGCCCGCGGGAGCCGCGACTGAAGCGAACATTACGGCACTCGCCGGCAAGCTCGCGAAGGGCGACCTCGTGATCGACGGCGGCAACGCCTTCTACCGCGATTCGCAGCGCCGCGCCGCGCTGCTCGGCGGGCGCGGCATCGGCTTTCTCGATGCGGGTGTTTCGGGCGGTGTATGGGGGCTCGAGGAGGGTTACGGCCTGATGGTCGGCGGCGCGCGTGCAGATTTCGAGCGTGCCTTGCCGCTCTTTCGCGCGCTGGCGCCTGCCCCCGACAGGGGCTGGGTGTACTGCGGCCCCGCGGGCGCCGGCCACTACGCCAAAATGGTCCACAATGGCATCGAGTACGGGCTCATGCAGGCTTACGCTGAGGGCTTCGCGCTGCTCGCCGCGCGCAAGGACCTCGAGCTGCCGATCGGCCCGATCGCCGAAGCGTGGCGCCATGGCACCGTGATCCGCTCGTGGCTGCTCGATCTCACCGCGGGCGTGCTGCGAGACCCCGCGATGCTCGATCGGGTGGGTGCGCGAATCGCCGACTCGGGCGAAGGGCGCTGGACGGCCCGCGAGGCGATCGATCTGGGCATCCCCGCGCCCGTGATCAGTGCGGCGCTGATGGCGCGCTTCGCTTCGCAGGGTGCCGATGACTTCGGGGCGCGGCTTCTTGCACTCGTGCGCAACGCCTTCGGCGGACACCCCCTGCCACCGGCAGATGATGCGGCCCGTGGGGCCCTCAAGGCGCCGCAGCCGGGTCCGTGAACGCGGTTGCGCGTGCGCGCGCAACACGGCTTGCAGCAATCGCGCGGTCGGCCGCGAAGAGTTGCGCAACGGCCTCCTTGCGCCCCGCACCCAGCACGAGCCACACGATGCAGCGGGCGCGATCGAGGGCGGGCAGCGTCAGCGTGAGACGGCGCGCACCGCTCCTCGGCCCGCTCACCCCGACATCGCAAGCCTGCTCTTCGAGCAGCGGGTCCCCGCTGAAGAGCGATGCGGTGTGGCCATCGTCACCGAGCCCGAGGTGTATGACATCGAGCGCGGGAGGCTCGCCGCAGACTTCATGCAAGGTCGCGGCGTAGCGATTCGCGGCGAGCCCGGCGTCCCCGATTTCGACGGGCATCGGATGGCGCTGCGTCGCGGGGATGCGCGCCGCGAGCGGCGTCGCGAGCAGGTGCTTCCAGTTGCGCGCCTCATCATCGACGGGAACGATGCGTTCATCAACCTGGAAGAGGTGCACGCGGGTCCACTCCACATCGAGCGCCGCCAGCCGTCCGAACATGGCCCACGGCGTACGCCCGCCGCTCACGGCGAAGGTCGCGCGACCGCGCTCGCGGACTGCACACCCAAGCTGCGCCGCAATGAACTCTGCTGCGGCCTGCTCGGTCGTCGCAACATCTTCGCCGGTGACCCATCGCATCGGGTCAGCAGCCCGTACCGGGGTCGACCCAGCCGCCGATGTCCGTTGCCAGGGCATCGGCGGCCGCAGGGCCCCAGCTGCCACGTGCATACGGTAGCGGAGCCGCCGCCACGGCGGAGGCGCCCGCCGTGATGCCATCGACGATGCGCCAGGCCGCTTCGATCGAGTCCTGTCGGGCGAACAGCGAAGGATCGCCCCGCAGTGCATCGCCGATCAGACGTTCATAGGCGCTCATCGCACCGGTCTCCGCATCGCACATCAGCAGTTCGGTATCGCGACCGCGCATTTCCTCGCCCGGCTCCTTCGTGCGCACGCCGAGACCGATCGACACGCGATCGGGCCCGAGCCGGAAGCGCACGTAGTTGGGATCAGCAGGCGCCCGGTCGAAGAGCTCTGGCACCGGAGCGCGCAGCCGTACCGTCACCTGGGTCGCCGTAACCGCCAGCCCCTTGCCCGCGCGCACGAGAAACGGCACACCCTCCCAGCGTGGCGTGTGCACCACGAAACGCACCGCCGCGTAAGTTTCGACGCGCGATTGCACGCCGATGTCCGCTTCACTGCGATAGCCCTCATACTGGCCGCGCACGATTGCCGGCGCCGCGAGCGGCGCGATGGCCTTGAGAACCTTCACCTTCTCGTCGCGCAGTGCGTCGCTCGTGTAACGCGCGGGCCGCTCCATCGCGAGGAGGCTCACGATCTGCAGAAGGTGGTTCTGCAGCACGTCACGCACGGCTCCCAGCTCCTCGTACAGACGCCCGCGCGTGCCGACGCCGAACGCTTCCGCCATCGTGAGCTGCACGCTCGCGACGTGGTCCCGATGCCACAGCGGCTCGAGAAAGCTGTTCGCGAAGCGGAAATACAGCAGATTCTGCACCGGCTCCTTGCCGAGGAAGTGATCGATGCGAAAGATGTGGGACTCGTCGAAGACCTGCGCCAGATGGCGGTTGAGCGCCTGCGCCGAGGCGAGATCGCGGCCGAGCGGCTTCTCGACGACGACTCGCGCGTCACCCGCTGCGCAACCCGACGCTCCGAGATGCCCCACCACTTCACCAAAGAGGCTTGGCGGGATCGCAAGATAGAAGAGCGGCGCACGCACCGGTCCAAGCGCCGCCTTCAGCCGGCGAAATGTCCCGGCGTCACGGTAGTCACCCGCGATGTACTGCAGGCGCCGACCGAACAAGGCCGCCGCGGCCTCGTCGTGGTCTCCTCCGTGGGCCCGCAAGCTCTCGCATACACGGTTCGTGAGGCGATCGCCGCTCCAGGTATCGCGGGCGACCCCGATCAGCGGTCCCGTCACCCGATCGCGCCCGACGAGTCGCGCGATTGCGGGAATGATCTGCTTGAAGGAAAGGTCTCCGGTGATGCCGAAGACGACGAGGGCGTCCGAATCAGTGGATTTCATCTGCGGCATGGCGCATTTCAGCTACAGCTTCAGCAATTCAGGCGCGTTGAAAACCCAGCTCTTTTCCTCCACCCGCCGACTGATTCGCCAACCGCGCCCGGTACGCACGTACTCATCCACATACCACAGCCCCAGAAAAAATACGGGCTTGCCCTGTTCGCCCAGCTCCATCTGCATCGGGTTGAAACACATGATGCGCCCCGTGGCAACGTCGCCATCAAGCCTGATCTGGTAATTGGCAATCATGTGCTGGGTGCTCGGAAACGCCGGCATAGCCTGCTTCAGAAAGCTCTTGATCTCTTCCCGATTGCCGGCGACGCCGCCCATGGCGGTGTAATCGATCCATGCATCGTCGGCAAAAATCTCATCCAGCCTGTCGAACTGCTTTGCATCGATGATGTGGCAGTACTCGACCAGCATGTCCTCGATCTCGAATCGGTCAGCCATGCGTTGCAGCGTCCACTTCATCGGCGTAATCCTCTTGTCATTCGTGTGGACCCGGACAAATTGGCGCGCCCGGAGAGATTCGAACTCCCGACCCTCAGGTTCGAAGCCTGATGCTCTATCCAGCTGAGCTACGGGCGCATCGTGAACAGCGCAGCTGCAATTCTACACCCTTGTGATCCGCCTACACGCGCGGCAGGAAGCGGAAGCGGCACACATGGCCGCCCCTGGCCATACACTCGTGCAGTTCGACCTTGCTGCCCGTGTAGCCCGTCATCAGCGCAAGGTCGAACTGGCAGACGGCCGGATTGCGCTGCGCGAGCTCATGAAAAATGCAATTGTCGGCTTCGATCGTCGGGGCGCCGCCGACATCCCTGACCTTGCGCGCGTCGTAGCCCAGCTGGTCCATCAGTGTGGACAGCTCGGCGACTTTCTCACGCTGGCTCGCGCCCGCTGGCGTACGGCGCGGCAACTGCGCAACGACGGACGCTGCGATACGCCCGAGGCGGGTGCGCAACCCTGCTGCCCCGTGCTCCTGCGCCATCGCTTCAACTAGGAGGCGCGCGAACCACGAGTACTGGCGGGGAAAGGTCTCACGCCCCTCGTTCGTGAGCACATAGAGCGTCAATGGACGCCCGCCCGAAGCACGCTCGGCGCCTCGCACGACGAAGCCGTCGCGCATCAGCGCAGCGAGGTGCTGGCGTATCGCGGTGCGCGTGACCCCGAGAGCCTGCGCGAGCTCATCGACCGTCGCGCCGCCCTTGCGACGCAACAGATGCCGCAGCAACCCCTTGCGCCGTTCGCCGTACAGTTCCCCCATAGTTTCGGCATATTAACATTTCGTTAGTGTTTTTTCGAGCGTATAACAGGAGCCCACATCCGGAACGAGGAGATCCTTCAATGAAACACCTGTTACCTGCGCTCGCCGCCGCGGCACTCGTCGCCGTCCTGCCGGGACCAGCCCTGGCGGCGGCCACGCACCACGCGGCCGCCGATGCCACCACCGCCCCGGCGACCGTGTCCGTGAAGCTCGCGGACACGAAGGACGCGCTGCGCGGCCTCTGGTTCTCGCACATCTTCTGGGTGCGCAATGTCGTTGTCGCGCGCCTGCACGGCGATGCGGCGGCCGCGAAGGCGGCCGAAGCCGAAGTTGTCGCCAACGCCAGGGCCATCGCCGGCGCTGTCGAGCCCTTCTACGGCAAGGCCGCTTCCGACCAGCTTTTCGGCCTGCTCGCCGGCCACTGGGGAGCTATCAGCGCTTACCTGGATGCCACGCGCGCAAACTCGAAGGAGGAACAGAACGAGGCGTTCTCGAAGCTCAATGCCAATGCCAACGACATCGCAACCTTCCTCGCCGGGGCCAACCCTCACTGGCCGGTCGCGACCCTGCGCGGCCTGCTCACGGCGCACGGGGCACACCACGTCCAGCAGATCCAGCAGCTGCATGCGGGCCAATTTGACGCCGAGGCCCGCACCTGGGCAGCCATGGCGGAGCACATGAACGTCATCGCCGATGCCCTGGCGAACGGCCTCGCGGCACAGTTTCCCGGAAAGTTCCGGTAGATCGCAGCCGGAAGGCGCGCCCTGCGCCTTCCGGCTGTGAACCGCCCGCTGTTCGCTGTAAGCTTTGGGCTCCCCATTCCCAACCGAGGTTGCGATCCATGAAGGTGTCGATAATTGCCGCGACTCTGGCCCTTGCCGTCGCCGTCGGCCCCGCTTACGCGGCCTGCACCTACCCAAAGTCCCCCGACAAGCTGCCCGACGGCACCGTCGCTTCCAAGGACGAGATGATCGCCGGCAAGAAGCTGGTCGAGCAGTACAACAGCGATATGAATGCGTACCTCGCCTGCATCAAACTCGAATACGACACACAGCTGGCGAGCGACGCGGCTACGCTCACGCCCGAGCAGAAGGCCGAGCTCGAAAAGCGACAGACGCAGAAGCACAACGCCGCGATCGACGAACTCGAAGCGCTCGCCGGGCGCTTCAACGAGCAGATCCGCGCCTACAACAAGGCACACCCGAAGTGAGTGGGCGGGCTCGACCGTGCACACATGACGCCGAATGACCAACAGGTAGTGCCAATCGCGCGCGCGCGCGGGCCGCGCGATACGCTCGGGCGTCCGTTGCACGACCTGCGCATCTCGGTGATGGACCGGTGCAACTTCCGTTGCCCTTATTGCATGCCGCGGGACACCTTCCACGACAGCTACCGGTTCATGAAAAGCGCCGAGCGGCTCTCGCACGAGGAAATCGTGCGCCTTGCGCGTCTGTTCGTGTCGCTCGGTGTGCAGAAGATCCGCATCACGGGTGGCGAGCCGCTGCTGCGTGCGAATCTCGCCGACCTCGTCGGCGATCTCACGGCGCTGCCGGGCGAACCCGACATTGCGCTGACGACCAACGGCGTGCTGCTCGCCAAGTATGCGAGCGAACTCAAGGCATCGGGTCTCGCGCGCGTGACCGTGAGCCTCGACAGCCTCGATCCGGAAATCTTCCGTCATTTGTGCGGCGGCTTCGATGAGCTTGCAACGGTGCTCGATGGCATCGGGCACGCGCAACGTGCCGGCCTCACACCGCTCAAGATCAACACGGTGATCCAGCGTGGCGTGAACGACGCTGGTGCTCTCGACCTGGCCGCACGCTTTCGCGGCACCGGCATCGTCGTGCGCTTCATCGAGTACATGGATGTCGGCAACCGCAATCAATGGCAGCCCGGTCTCGTGGTGCCCTCTGCGGAACTCCATGCACGCATTCATGCCCGCTGGCCGCTCGCGCCGCTCGACCGCAACTATGTTGGCGAAGTCGCGCAACGCTACGCTTACGCCGACGGCCAGGGCGAGATCGGTTTCATCTCGTCGATCTCGCAACCCTTCTGTGGTGATTGCTCGCGGGCGCGTCTGTCATCGGACGGTGTGCTCTACACCTGCCTCTTCGCGACCCACGGCCTCGACCTGCGCGCTCCGTTGCGTGCCGGTGCCGACGACGAGGAACTGCTCGCGATGATCCGTGGCCGCTGGACGGCGCGGGTCGATCGCTACAGCGAGCTGCGCGCCACGTTGCGCGCGAGTGCTGCGCAGGAACCGAAGATCGAAATGAACTACATAGGCGGTTAGCGGTGCCTACTCGCAGCAGGCGCGCACCGGATCTCACTCACGTCGACGCCGCTCGCCGCCCCACCATGGTCGATGTCGGAGCGAAGGCCGTCACGCTGCGCGAGGCGAGCGCGGAAGCCATCGTGACACTGCCGCGAGCTGCGGCGCTCGCGTTGCGCCGCGCAGGCCAGCGGACGAAGAAGGGTCCGGTATTCGACACGGCGATTGTCGCGGGCGCCATGGCAGCCAAGCGCACGCACGAGCTGATTCCATTCTGTCATCCTCTCGCGATCGAGCGCTGCAAGATCAGCATCGAAGAAACACGCGTCGGACGTATCGTGCTCCGTTGCGAAGTGGCGATTCATGGCCGCACCGGCGTCGAGATGGAAGCGCTCACGGGCGTCACCGTCGCGGCACTCACGATTTACGACATGACGAAGGCACTGTCGCATGACATCAGGATCAGCGCAGTGCGCCTGCTCGCGAAGTCCGG
>CAUJHX010000202.1 GCA_963204795.1 Pseudomonadota bacterium
GCCCCGGTGCGGAATCGCGGCGAAGCTGAACGCGCGGTCCGGATTGCCGACGTTCATCATAATCTTGACGGGAATCGGGGGCAGCGTGTCGAGCTCGATCTGGCGCCGCTCGAAGTCGAGCAGTCCTTCGTAGACGTGGCCTGTGTCGCCCTCGGCGCACGACACGGTGACTTCAGCGCCCTCCCGGATGCGGGAAGTCGCATCACCGCAGCCGACGACGGCGGGGATGCCGAGTTCACGCGCGATGATCGCCGCGTGGCAGGTGCGACCGCCGCGATTGGTGACGATCGCGGCGGCGCGCTTCATCACCGGTTCCCAGTCCGGATCGGTCATGTCGGCAACCAGCACGTCGCCCGTCTGCACGCGCGCCATTTCCGCGACATCACGGATCACGCGCGCGGGGCCGGCGCCGATGCGCTGGCCGATACTGCGGCCACTGGCGAGCACCTTCGAGCGACGCTTGAGCGAATAACGCTGGATGGTGCGTCCCGCGCGGCTTTGCACGGTCTCCGGGCGCGCCTGCAGGATGTAGATCTCGCCCGTTTCGCCGTCCTTGCCCCATTCGATGTCCATGGGCTGGCCGTAGTGCGCCTCGATCACGAGCGCCTGCTGCGCGAGCGCGATGAGGTCGGCGTCTTCGAGCGAGAAACGCTGGCGGTCGGCGCGCGGCACCTCGATCGTCCTGACGCGCTCGCCGCTGCCAGGCTCTCCGTACACCATCTTGATGGCCTTGCCACCGAGGTTGCGACGCAGGACCGCGCGGCGGCCGGCGCGCAACGCGGGCTTGTACACGTAGAATTCGTCCGGGTTGACCGCACCCTGCACCACGGTCTCGCCGAGACCGTATGACGAGGTGATGAACACGACCTCGCGAAAGCCCGAGTCGGTATCGAGGGTGAACATCACGCCGCTCGCGCCCAAGTCGCTCCGGACCATGTGCTGCACGCCGGCCGAGAGCGCGACGAGCGAGTGATCGAAACCCTGGTGTACGCGATAGGCGATCGCACGGTCGTTGAACAGCGAAGCGAACACTTCGTGCATCGCCTTCAGCACCTGCCCCTCGCCGCGCACGTTGAGGAAGGTTTCCTGCTGGCCTGCAAAGGAAGCTTCGGGCAGGTCTTCGGCGGTGGCGGAGGAGCGTACGGCGACCGCGATCTCGCGCCCGGCACTCATCCCGCGGAAGGCTTCGAGCACCGCGTGCTCGAGCGCCGGCGGGAAAGGCGTCGCGAGGATCCACTCGCGGATCCCGGCGCCAATCGTCGCGAGTTGCTTCACGTCGTCGATGTCGAGGCCGGTGAGTGCGGCACGGATGCGTGCATCGAGCCCGCCCTGCTGCAGGAACTCGCGGTAGGCGTCGGCGGTGGTGGCGAAGCCGCCCGGCACCCGGACGCCCAGTTGCGCGAGCGCGCCGATCATCTCGCCGATCGAGGCGTTCTTGCCGCCGACGGTCTCGACGTCCTGTTTCTTCAGTGTCTCGAAGGGGAGAACGTAGGTGGTCAAATGAAGGCTCCGGAAATCTGCTGCAGGCTACTTGCGGGGCGCATCGGGCAATGAAAGACTCGGTAGCGTGAGTCGACGGACAGTTTTCTTCGTTTCCGATCAGACCGGGGTGACTGCGGAGACCATGGGTCACAGCCTCCTGACACAGTTCGATGGCCTCGAGTTTCGGCCGGTGACTTTGCCATTTGTATCGAGTGTTGACAAGGCAGAGGAAGCCGCAAGAAAGATCAATCTCGCAGCCGACGAGACGGGTGTGAGGCCGATCATATTCTCGACGCTCGTGCACACCGAAGTGCGCGATATCGTCAAGCGCAGCAACGGCCTCTTTCTCGATTTCTTCGATGCCTTTGTCGGTCCGCTGGAAAGCGAGCTCGCCACGCGATCGACCCATCGGACGGGGCGTGCTCATGGCATAGCAGACCTCACGGCCTACACGACACGGATCAACGCGACCAATTTCGCGCTCGCAAACGACGATGGCAGCGGCCGCGATTATGACGCCGCCGACGTCGTCGTCGTCGGGGTCTCGCGTGTCGGCAAGACGCCGACCTGCCTCTACATGGCCCTGCAGTACGGTATCTTCGTAGCCAACTATCCGCTGACCGACGACGACCTCGAAGGCGGCCGCCTGCCGCGCGCGATCGGGCCCTTCCGTCACAAGCTCTATGGGCTCACGATCAAGCCGGAGCGTCTCCAGCAGATCCGCCACGAGCGCCGCCCCGACAGCCGCTACGCTTCGCAGCAACAGGTGCAATACGAAATCCGCAACGCCGAGGCGCTGTTCGGACGTTATGCCATTCCGTTCCTCGATACGACCGAGTGCTCGATCGAGGAGATCGCGAGCCACATCCTCGAAAGCTCCGGGATCGAGCGTCGCGTCCGGCCTTGACCCGTCCGACCTTGAGGACGGTCACATCCTGCCCTTGCCATCCCTTGCGAAGACCGATGCCTGCGCTATAGTCGGTCCGCATGCAGACTGATGCGCTTGCCACGGTCTCCTGGCGTGCCCGGCCGCGGAGCTTCGTCGCGCTGATGGCGCTTTACGAAAGCAATTACCTGCGTCTTGGCTGGCTGGGCGGCGACGTGAGCGCGCTTGCCGATCTTGCCGTATCCCGTGTTGACGGCGACTGCGAACTGCGCCTCCGGGTGCTCGAGCGCGCCCGCTATACGAGCACCATCGAGTTGACCTACGCGCCGCTTGCGCTGCCCGACTTGCGTGTCCGCGTCTACCATGACGCGCATGTTGCGGAGGCCCAGGGCGCGGGCGAGGGCACGCAGGAGCGCTGGGCGCGCAACATGCTGCTCAACAAATGGCTCGAGTACTGTGCCGACCGGGGTCACCGGTTTGCATGAAGGCCCTGACCAACCTGCGCTTCGGGCGTGAGCCGGAGAAGGAGGCCGAAGAGCAGCGGGTCGTGCAGCTTTTTCGCAATCGCGCGGAACTCAAGAAAGCTTATGCGTCGCTGCAGGACGAGATACACCGGTTGCAGGACCGCCTGAAGCAGCAGGAGGGAGCGACCGCCCGTGTGCAGGAGATGCTCGAGTCACTCGAGACGCGCCTCGCGTTGTCGGAGAGCGCGTATCCGGCGCTCGTCTTCTATCACCTGCGCGGATTGTGGGGCGTGGGGCGCGAGCTCATCACCCAGCTCGTTGCCGACCTCGCGCGCCAGCAGGAAGAGAAGGAACGCCGCCAGCATCTCACAGAATCGAATCGCCGGCAGTTCGCGCGACGGCAGGCACTCGAAGCGCAGCAACGCGAGGCCGAGACGGCTGCCGCCGAAGCTTCGGCCCGTCTCACCGAGGCGAAACGCAGGCACGCCGGGCTCACGAAAGTGTGGCATTACTTCCGGCGGCGCGATCTCGCACATCGGCTGCACGCGTTCGAGGCGAATGTCCGGGCCACTGCAACGGCACTCGAGGACGCACGCAGCGCGCTCGATGCCCTTGCCTCGGAACAGGCGGGCGAATTTCCCGGCCTGTCGGTCGGAGCGCGCCGCGCGATCAATCTTGCAGCGATCGGCTATGCTGAACTCCTGTGCCTGCGACTCGCGCGAACCCCGCTCGTGGCACAGGCGAAGGATGCCGCCGCGCGGCGCGAAGTGATCGACGATTACGGCACGCGCGAGGAGTGCGAGCGCCTGATGGCGGATATCGGGCGCGCCAAGGCCGTGCTGCTGCATCGCGGCCAGCTTTCCGGCGAACTGCGGGCGCGTACCGATCGCCTGCGCCAGCTCGCGCGCTACCGGGACGACGCCGATACGGTGCCGACGCCCGAATCGATCGGCATGGCCGAGGGTGATGTGCTCGATCGCGGCGCGCAGGGCGCAAACGCCGCGCGCCTGCCGAACGTGCTGGCCGAAGACACCTGGGACCTCTTCAGGATCGTGCTGCGCTGAAGCCGTCGGCGCGCGTGTGCGCGAGGAAGCGCCGCATGGCCGCGATCGCGTCGTCGAGCCACTGGTAGAACACGGGCACGGCGAGCAGTGAAGTCGCGGCGCCGAATACGAGCCCGCCCATGATCGCGCGCGCCATCGGTGCGTAGGAGGGGCCTGCAAGTCCCACGGCGAGCTGCGCGTCGCCGAGGGCGAGCGGCGCGAGGGCGAGCGAGGCAGTGAGCGTGGTCATCAGGATCGGGCGCAGCCGGTCGCGGCTCGCCTGCAGGATGGCGTCGAGCCGTGCGGTGCCGGTCGCGCGCAGATCGTTGATGTGCGCAACCAGCACGATGCCGATGTTGACGACGACGCCCATCAGGATCTGGATGCCGATCAGGGCCATGAAGGTGAACGTCGTGCGTGTGATGAACAGGGTCCAGATGACACCGATCGCCGCCATCAGGATCGAGGTGACGATCGAGATCGGCAGAACGGTCGACTCGAACACGGCCGCCATCACGAGATAGATCATCGTGATCGCGAACAGCAGGTTGAAGATCATCGTCTGCGTGCCGTCATCGCTTTGTTGCACGCCGCGGCCGAACTCCCATGAGTAGCCGGGCGGGAGCTGGTAGGCTGCCATCAGTTGTTCCACCCGCTCCTTCACGACGGGCAGCGTGGCGCCTGTGGCGAGCACGCCGCCGAGCGTGACGGAAGTGAGCCGGTTCACGCGCTGGATGACGCGCGGTCCGCGCTCGATCGAGAAGCTTGCGATGCTGCCGAGGTCGACCCGCTCTCCTGATGGCAGATAGAGTGGCAGGCGCGCGAGATCGGCGATGCTCTGCCGGTCCGATGCGCGGAACGCGAGCCGCAAGGTCAGCTCACGATCGGCCGAGCGGAATTCGCGCAACCGGTCGCCGCGCAGCGCGGCCGCGACCGTCAGCGCGGCCACCTGCGGGGTCAGGCCGAGAGCCGCGGCCCGATTGCGGTCGACGCTGATACGCACCTCGTCATCACCA
This sequence comes from Pseudomonadota bacterium, assembly GCA_963204795.1. Classification (GTDB taxonomy): domain Bacteria; phylum Pseudomonadota; class Gammaproteobacteria; order Steroidobacterales; family Steroidobacteraceae; genus CADEFQ01. The sequence continues at coordinate 4,892 of CAUJHX010000202.1, forward strand.
TCGCGCGCCTCCGAGCGGACCGAATCGAGACCCTCGATGCCGCGCAGTGCGTGGGCGACATCGGTCGCCAGATCGGCGAGGCGTTCCGTGGACTCACCCGTGAGGCGCAGCGAGAAGCCGCCGGATTGACCCTGGCCGTCGAGACTGAATGTCGGCTTGCCGATCAGGATCTCGGGCATCCGGGCGCTCACCCGGCGGATCGTTTCGGAGGCGGGAATACGCATGCTTTCCTTCGGCGTCAGGATCAGCACCGAGTTCGCGCTCACGGAGTCGTAGCGCGAGTACACACTCTCGATATCGAACTCCTCGCGATGGGCCGCGAGGTAGGCCTCGACCGTATTGACGGCTGCCTCCACGCGGTCGATCGGGTGGTTGCCCTCGAGCTTGTAGTCGAGGAAGAGCTCGCGGCCAGCGTCCTGCGGAAACATGTCGAAGCGCAGCAGCTTGTCGGGCAACGCACCCGAGGCGACGATCAGGCCAATCGTCGCGAGGAGCAGCCCGCCGAGCGCCGCGGCCGCGCGCCGCGAGCGCGTCAGCAGCGCGCGCAGCAGCGCAGCGTAGCGGTCCTGCAGCCGCGCGAAGCGGCTGCCGTGGCGGATGGCCGGCGGGGCGGGAAAGCGCGAGGTCAGCATCGGTACGATCGTCTGCGCGATCAGGAGCGAGGCGCACATCGCCACGACGATGGGCACGGCGACGTGCGCGAGGAAGATCGTGAGCTGGTTGCGCTCGCCGAAGAGGATCGGCAGGAAGACGACGACGCAGGTCGCGGTACCGGCGAGCGTGGCCACGCCGACCTCACGCACGCCGGCGAGGGTTGCGGCGGCCGGATTACCGGGATCCAGCTGGCGATGCCGGAACACGCTTTCCGTGACGACGACGGCATTGTCGACCAGCATGCCGATCGCGAGCATCATGCCCATCATCGACATGACGTTGATCGTGAGGTCGAGGAAGTACATCACGGCGAGCGTGACGAGCAGCGAAAGCGGTACGGCGAGGCTCACGATCAGCGTTGTCGGCCAGTGCCGCAGGAAGAGGAAGAGCACGAGCAGCGCGAGCACGGCCCCGATCAGCCCGGCCTCGCCGACGTCCGCGAGGGAGCGGCGGATGGAAGTGGCCTGGTTGTCGATCACGTAGATCGTGACGCCCTGCATCTGCGGCAGGGTGCGTGCCCGCTCGACCACCTTCAGGACGGCGTCGGCGACATCGATCACGTTGGCCTGCGTGGACTTGAAGATGTCGAGCCCCACTGCCGGGCGCCCGTTCAGGTGTCGCCGCGTCGTGAGTTCAGGGCTCACGAGTGCCACGTCCGCGATGTCCCGCAGACGCAGGTCCGTGCCCACGACAAGATTGCGCACTTCCTCGAGCGAGCGCAGTTCGCCGATCGGCCGCACGAGGAAGCGCTGGCCGCGGTCGGTGAGTTGTCCGGCGCTCACCGAGAAGTTGGCGCGTTGCAGCTTCCGCGCGAGCTCACGCACGTCGATACGGTGCGCGGCGACGCGACCGGCATCCACCAGCACCCGCACCTCGCGCGGCTCGACGCCGGCGAGTTCCACGCGTGCCACGCCGTCGACCCGCTCGATGGGCTTCTTGAGCGCGCGCTCCAGCATTTCATACTGCGAGGACAGGTCGCTGTCGGCCGAGAGACGGATGGTGAGAATGGCCTGGTCCGCGCTCGAGGCCGTGAACATGAGGATGCGGTTGGCCGCGGCCGGCAGGTCGTGGCGGATCGCGTCGAGCCGGGTGCGCACTTCGAACCCGGCGGCATCGACATCGGTGCCCCAGTCGAACTCGATCTCGAATGCCGCCTGATCGCCCTCGGAGCGCGAGCGGATCTCGCGGATGCCGGGCAGGGTCGACAGGGCATCCTCGACGGGGCGGGTGATCTCTTCCTCGATTTCTTCCGGAGTCGAACCGGGGTAGGGGATCGTGACACCCATGAACGGGAAGGTGATGTCGGGGAACTGCTCGAGCGGCAGCAGCTTCGCCGCCAGCGCCCCGATCGTGGCGACGGCGGCGAAGATCATCACCGTCGTGACAGGTCGGCGCAGCGCGAAGTTCGTGTGGATCATGGGTGCCCTGCGGCGGTCGCGCTGATCGGTACCGGCCGCTCGCGCCGGTCGAGCAGTGTGTAGAGCACCGGGATGATGATCAGCGTGAGCACGGTCGCGACGAGCATCCCGCCGATCACCGTGATGGCCATGGGCCGACGCACTTCCGCGCCCTCGCCGAGCCCGATCGCCATCGGTACGAGTCCGAGGATCGTGCTGACGCTCGTGATCAGGATCGGCCGCAGGCGCGTCCGACCGGCGAGCACCAGCGCGTCGTGGCGCGGCAAGCCGCGGTCGCGCGCCTGGTTCACCGCATCGAGCAGCACGATCGCGTTGTTGACCACGATGCCCGCGAGCAGGATGAGACCGATGAACGCCACGGCATTGACAGTGGTGCCGGTGAGGGCGAGGCCCCAGACCGCGCCGATGAGCCCCATCGGGATCGTGAAAAGGATGACGAAGGGATGCCGCAGCGACTCGAACTGGGACGCCATGACGAGATACACGAGGAAAACCGCGAGTGCAAAGGCCATCAGCAGCGAGCGGAAGCTCTGCTGCATCTCCTCGCTCTGGCCCGTGACGCTGCCCGTGATGCCGGCGGGCAGGGTGGTGCTCGCGAGGATTTCGCGCGCCACTGCCGTGGCAGCGCCGAGGTTGCCACCCGACGGAGTCGCCGACAGCACCGCGACACGTTCCTGCGCGGCACGCCGGATCTCCGCGGGCCCCGTCGCGAGGCGCACGTCGGCGACTGCAGCAAGCGGCACGGCGCGGTCGGCATCGGGATTGACGATGAGGCCGCGCACCTCCTCGATCGAGGCATCGCGCGTGTCGACGCTGCGCACGAGCACGTCGATTTTCTTGTCACGCAGCTGGTAGCGTGTCGCGACGTCGCCGCGCAGACTCGCGACCACGCCGTCGGCGAGTGTCCGCACTTCGAGTCCGAGTTTCGACGCGCGGTCCTGGTCGAAGAGGATCTGGATTTCCGGATGCCCGCCTTCGATCGACGAGCGCAGGTCGGTGAACGCGCCGCTTGCCTCCATGCGAGTGCGAACCGCCCCCGCCGCGGCCTGCAGGCGGTCGAGTTCGTAGCCGGAGAGCACGACCTCAAGAGGGGTCGAGAGCGTGAAGAGCGCGGGGCGCGAGAACTCGTACTGCACGCCGGGCAGGGCCTCGAGCGCGACGCGCAGCCGCGCCATGGCGGCGGCTTCCTCGCGTGGGCCCGCGGGTTGCCGGAGGCGAATCGCCATCTCGCCGATGTTCTCGCCGGAATCGACCGGATTGGCATCGAGCCGGTTGCCGGTGCCCGAGACCGCGTAGGCCTGGTCGAGGCCGGGCAGTTCGAGCGCGGCGGCCTGGGCGGCGCGCAGCACCCGATCGGTGCTGTCGAGCGGCGAGCCGGCCGGCAGCCGCAATTTCACGTTGAACTCGCCCTGTGCGAGTTGCGGGATGAGTTCGGTCGGCAGGCGCATGAGCACGAGGCTTGTGATGGCAAGCAGCGAGAGGGCTGCACCGAGTACCAGCGCGCGCCTGCGCAGGGCCCATTCGAGTGTCGCGGGATACTGCCGGTCGAGCCACGCGAAGCTGCGCTGCGTGACGTGCACCGCAGGGGCGAGCAGGAGGCCGCAGAGTGCGCCAACAACGCCTGCGAGCGCGCGCACAAGGCGTATCAGGGTGACCAGCAGCAGTTGCCAGGGCCAGAGCAGCCACGCGAATGCGCGCCGTACGCCGCGCGCGGCAGGCGCACGGCCGAAATCACCGGGCCGCAGGGCAGCGAGGGCGGCACGTGCGCGCTGCGCGAGCACACTTGCCCGCGCCGCGATTTCAGGTCCCAGGGCGTCCCGGGGTTGATGACGGTCGGGTGCGTCCGCACGCCACGCGGCCATCATCGGCACGAGCGTGAGGCTCACGAGCAGCGAGAGGATCTGCGCGAAAGTCACCGTCAATGCCTGATCACGGAAGAGTTGTCCCGCGATACCGCTGACGAAGACCATCGGAAAGAAGACCGCGACCGTGGTGAGCGTCGAGGCGGTGACCGCCATCGCCACTTCGGCGGTGCCCTCGCGTGCCGCCTCACCGGCAGGCAGACCTGCGTCACGCTTGCGCGCGATGGCCTCGAGAATCACGACCGAGTTGTCGATCAGCATGCCGACCGAGAGCGCGATACCGCCGAGCGACATGATGTTGAGGGTGAGATTGAAGCCATACATCAGCACGAAGATGCCGATCACGGTGACCGGGATCACGATGCCGGCGACCAGTGTCGCGCGCGCGTCGCGCAGGAAGAGGTACAGCACGATCACCGAGAGGAGCCCGCCCCAGATCGCCGCGTCGCTCACCTCGCTGACCGAGTTCGCGATGAACGTCGACTGGTCGTACACGGTGCGCAGTTGCGTCTGCGGCGGCAGCGACTTGTCGAGTGCCGCGAGGCGGGCGTGCACCGCCTGCGCAAGCTGCACGGTGTTCGCATCACCTTCCTTGTAGACCGCGAGCTCGACGCATTCGCGCCCGTCGAGGCGCGTGATGGCGGTGCGGTCCCGGAAGCCGGGTTCGACGCGCGCGACATCGCGCAGGTGGACCGGGTGACCGTCGATCGCCGCGACGACCGTGTTCGCCATCTCCCCGAGTGAGCGGAACTCGTTGAGCGTGCGCACGAGGAAGCGTTGTGTGCCCTGCTCGAGCCGACCACCGGAGAGGTTGACGTTCTCCGCGCCGATGCGGTCCGCGATGGTCGCGACGTCGAGCTTCAGCTGCGCGAGCCGGTCCTGATCGACGTAGACATGGACTTCGTCCTCATAGCCGCCGCTCACCTTGACGGCGGCCGAGCCTTCGGTCGCCTCGAGCGCCGGCTTCAGCCGGTCGTCGGCAAAGCGCCGCAGTGATTTGAGGCGCGCTTCGTGCGCCGTTGCCCCGGCCGCCAGATCGACGAATGCGAGCCGCAGCACCGGCTCGGTCGAAGGGTCGAAGCGCAGCAGCAGCGGGCGGCGCGCATCGACCGGCAGTTGCAGCAGGTCCAGCCGTTCGCGGACTTCGATGCCCGCGAAATCCATGTCGGTACCCCACGCGAATTCGAGCACCACGTCGGCCTGTCCGGAACGCGATACCGACCGCACGCTGCGCACGTTCCTGATCGTGCCGGCCGCCTCCTCGATCGGTCTCGCGATCAGATTCTCCACCTCGAGCGGCGCGGCGCCGGGCAGTTCCGTGCGGATCGTCAACGTGGGATACGAGAGGTCCGGCAGCAGATTCACCTTCAGGCGCGACAGCGACACGACACCGAAGAGCGTGACGGCAACCGTCGCCATCGCGATTGTGACGCGGCGGCGCAGGGCGAGATCGACGATGCGCATGACGACCCCCGGCAGCGATCAGCGGTTGGCCGTGCGCGTGTCCGCCGCGACCTTGGCGGCAAACGCCGCGCGCAGATCAGCGGTGGGTTTCGTTTCGAGCGAGACGACGCGCACGGCGTTACCGCTCTTCAGCCCGTTCTGGCCGACGGTCACGACGGACTCGCCATCCTTGACGCCGCGTGTGACTTCGATGCTGCCACCGTCCGCAAGGCCGGTCGTTACCGCGCGCTGTACCGCCTTGCCGTTTTCGATGACGAACACGCTCGTGGCCCCGTCGGCCTCGATCAGTGCGACACGCGGCACCTGCAGCGCCGCCGGCTTGCGCTCGAAGACGATGCCGACACGCGCGAACATGCCGGGTTTCAGCACGCCCCGGGAGTCTTCGAGCTCGAGCGTGACCTTGAAGGTCGCCGTGGCGGGATCGATGGCGGGGGACACCAGCGTCACGCGGGCGGGAAACGTGCGACCGGCCAGCGCATCGATCTGCGCCACGGCATTCTGGCCCGGCGCCAGGCGCACGAGTTCACGCTCGGGCACGAAGACACTCGCCTTGAGCGGCGTCGGGTCGGTGATGCGGAACGTCTTCGTTCCCTGCGGCACGTTCTGGCCGACCTTGACGAAGCGCGCCGCGACGAGGCCGGTGAAGGGCGCACGGATCCCCGTGTACGAGAGTTGCAGCTCGGCGAGCTCGTAGGTCGCGCGCAGGTTGTCGAGGTCGAACTTGAGGCCTTCGAACGCGCCCGCCGACACGAGGCCCTTGTCATGCAGCTCGAGCTGGCGGCGGTAATCACGCTCGGTCTTCGCATACTGCGCACGCGCCTGTGCGGCCTCGAGGCGCAGCTGGCGCCCGTCGAGGACCGCGAGCAACTGGCCCTCGCGAACCTGATCGCCTTCCTCGACCAGCACGCGCTCGACTTCGCCCCCGACGCGCGCGATGACGTCCGCATCCGCCTCTGCTTCGAGCGTCGCGGTGCCCGAGTAGCGCGCGAGCATTTCGCCGCGCTTGGCGGTGGCTACTTCGACCGGTATGGCCGGCGCTGAGTCCTTGTGGGCTGTCTCAGGGGTGGCGCTGGAGCAGGCCGCGAGCAGGCCGGTGAGTGCTGCGACGGTGACGGCAGAAGTACGCATGGCGGATCGACCTCCCTGGGCTGTCAGGCGAGGCGATCCTACTGCCATATAGTGTTATAGTCAACTACAACACCATGTTCAAATGAAACAGGAACTTAGGGGGTGCGCGACACCGTTTTCGGCGCGAGGGCGCCGCCGGCAGCACCGCCGACCATGTCTGCCATGACCTCGGTCGCCTGATTCAGCACGATGTCCGGCGTGTCATCGTTCTTGATGTCTTCCGCCGACTTGAGCGCTGTCTGGCCAAGGGCCGCACGCCGCTTGTTCTCGCGCGTCAGGCGGTCGTGGTCGATCGAATTGCGCTCTTCGATTCGCGTCTTGAGGTTGAGCGATACGCTCGTCTGCTTGCGCGCTTCCTGCACGGCCGCAATGTCGGCGACCAGCCAGCGATAATCGGGATCCGCTGCAGCACGCACGCCTTCCTCGTTCGCGAGCATCGTGGGCACGACGCCCTCGCTCGGGGCAGGACGGAACGGCACGCCGGGGATGCGATCCCACGGCAGGGCCTCGTCGAGCGCGCTTTCGCCGACATCTTTCAGATCGATCAGTGACGCAAGCGGCACATCGGGCGAGACGCCGCGCAATTGCGTGCTCTCGCCCGTGACCCGATAGAACTTGCCGATCGTGACCGTGAGCTGGCCGTTGACCGGCTTTTTCGCGTAGCCGTCGAGCGGCACGAGGTTCTGCACGGTGCCCTTGCCGAAGGTCTGCTGGCCGAGGACGACGCCGCGCCGATAGTCCTGGATGGCGCCCGCGAAGATCTCGGAGGCCGACGCGCTGAAGCGGTCGACGAGCACGGCGAGCGGACCGGTGTACACGGCACCGGGGTCCGGATCGTCGAGTACCTCGGTGCGCCCGCCTGCGTCGCGCAATTGCACGACCGGACCGCGGTCGATGAAGAGACCGGTGAGTGCGGTCGCCTCCGGCAGGTAGCCGCCGCCATTGCCGCGCAGGTCGAGCACGAGGCCGTCGATCTTCTCTTTCTGCAGTTCGTCGATCAGCCGGTGCACGTCACGCGTGGTGCTGCGATAGTCCTCATCGCCGGCGTTCTCGGCCGCGATGTCCTGGTAGAAGCCCGGCACGTTGATCACGCCGATGCGGTAGCTGCGGCCGCCGCGCTCGAGTGTGTGGAGCGACTTCTGCGCGGCCTGTGCTTCGAGCGTGACCTTGTTGCGCTTGAACTCGAGCGTCTTTTCGGGTGTGCCGGGCGCCGCGCCACCTGGCAGAACGTGCAGGCGCACGAGGGTGCCGCCCTTGCCGCGGATCAGCTGCACCACGTCGTCGATGCGCCAGCCGATCACATCGGTGAAGGCGCCATCGGCGCCCTGTGCCACGCCGACGATGCGGTCGGTCGGCTTCAAGGTGCCCGCAACGGCTGCGGGCCCACCCTCGATCACGTTCATCACCGTCACGAAATCGTCGATGAGCTGCAGCGAGGCACCGATGCCCTCGTAGTTGAGGCTCATCTGGATGCGGTATTCCTCGGAATTGCGCGGCGAGAAATAGCTGGAATGCGGGTCGTAGGTGCGCGCGTACGCATTCATCAGGTTTTCGAATACGTCTTCCGCCGACACCTGGTCGACGCGCTTCAGCACCCGGTCGTAGCGCTTGCGCAGCGTGTCGCTCGCCTCCGCCCAGGTCTTGCCGGCGAGCATGAGGCTGAGCGCGTCGTTCTTGACACGCTTCCTCCACAGTTCGTCGAGTGCGGCTTCTCCGGGCTCCCACGTCGCCTTCGAGCGGTCGAACTCGAAGCTCTCGTTCACGGTCCAGTCCGGCTCCTTGTCGAGCTGCGCGAGCGCGAACCGGATGCGCTCGCGATTCCTCTGCTGGAAGCGCGCGAAGATCACGTAGGCCGGTTCGATCTCGCCGGTGCGGATCATGTCGTCGAAGCGCAGGCGATAGCGGTCGAACTCCGCGATGTCGCTCGCGAGGAAATAGCTGTGCTGTCCATCGAGGAAATCGAGATAGCGCCCGTAGACCTGCGCGGACATGCGGTCATCGATGTCGGTGCGCCGGTAATGCGTGTCTTCGAGAATCATGCCGACGCGGCGCGCGACGAGCCGGTGGCGCTCGGAAGGCGCGAGCGCGCCGGGCGGCAGCGCAGACGTGCTCGCGGGAGCCTGCGAGGAACTCGCGAGTACGACGAGGACCGCGGCGAGCGCGGAGGCGATGAAGCCGGCGGAAAGGCGGCGTGCGGGCATTCGGGGCTCGTGCAAGGCTCGGTTACAATGGACCGTCTAGGCTAGAACGCGCTGCCGCCGGCGGCAAGCCTGCACCGTGGCACCGCGGACGGGAAAACATGCGACCACTCGCCATGCTCATCGGAATCGTGATGGGGTCGACACTCTCGATCTTCGTCTCGCTCACCCTGACGGCCATCGTGCTCCTTTTTCTGCCTGAATATGCCGACCGTTTCGCCGAGGAACGCGGGCCACTGCTGCAGGCCATCGCGCTCGCGTTCCTGCTGACGACGCTCGCCGGCGCCAGCTTCTTTGGGGAAATCCGCACCCGCGCCTGGCGGCCCGCCGCGCATCTCGCACTCGCCGCCGCGCTCCTGTTTGCCGGCTGGGTGTACTGGCCGAAATGAGCAAGCGGCGCCTGCTGTTCGACCCGCGCAGGGCGCTGGCAGTTCCCGTGCTGTGCCTGGCGCTGATCGCGGGGGCATCGGGCATCGCACCGGGCGCCGCGCCCGCGGTGTCGCTGCAGGTCTACGAGCGGCATCTCGCCGCGCTCGCTGACGACACCTTCCAGGGCCGCAAGCCCGGTACGGCGGGCGAAGAGAAGACAGTCGGTTATCTCGTCGAGGAGTTTCGCGGTCTCGGGGCCGAGCCGCTCGGTGGTGGCGGTTACGTGCAGCCCGTGCCGCTCGTCGAACTTGCGCCACTGCCGGAGCCGCGGCTGTCTTTCAGCACGCCGCGCGGCGCGGTGGTGACGAAGTTCGGCGAGGACGCCGTCGTGTTCACGAAGCGCCAGGTCCCTTCGGTTTCGATCGAAGACAGCCCGATCGTGTTCGTCGGGCACGGTGTCGTTGCTCCGGAATACGGCTGGAACGACTACGCGGGCGTCGACATGAAGGGCAAGACGGCGCTGATCCTGATCAACGATCCGGGATTCGCAACGGGTGACGAGGCGCTCTTTCGCGGGCGCGCGCTCACTTATTACGGTCGCTGGACCTACAAGTTCGAAGAGGCCGCGCGGCAGGGCGCGGCGGCCGCGCTCATCGTGCACGAGACGGAGCCTGCCGCGTACGGCTGGGCGACCGTGGTCAACAGCTGGGCCAATCCGCAGCTCGACATGCAGGTGGCCGATGGCCGCGCAGGTCGGGTGGCGATTGAAGGCTGGCTCACGCGGGAGCGCGCGGTGGCGCTGCTCGCGACCGCGGGGCAGGATTTCGAGGCACTGAAGAAGGCAGCGAGCACGCGGGGCTTCAAGGCCGTACCGCTCGATGTGCGGGCATCCGCGGCGGTCCGCAATGCAATGCGGAAGTCGGACTCCGCCAACGTGATCGCGGCGATCCGGGGCAGCCAGCGCCCGGACGAATATGTGTTCTACATGGCGCATTGGGACCATCTCGGCCGCACGCAGGGTGGCCAGGGCGACCAGACCTTCAATGGCGCCGTCGACAACGCAACCGGTGTCGCGGGACTCCTGGCGATCGCCGACGCGTACCGGCGCGCGCCGCAGGGACCTGCGCGCACGGTCGTGTTTCTGGCTGTCACCGCGGAAGAGCAGGGGCTCCTCGGCAGCGAGTACTACGTCGCGCACCCGCTCGTGCCACTGGCGCAGACCGTCGCCGTGCTCAACATGGACGCGCTGTATTTCGGAGGGCGTACGCGGGACGTGCGCGTGGTGGGTGCGGGTGCATCGGAGCTCGAGCGCTATCTCGCCGAAGAGGCCTCGCGTCGGGGCATCACGCCCATGCCGGAATCACAGCCCGAAAAGGGCCACTTCTATCGCTCGGACCATTTCAACTTCGCGCAAGCCGGCGTACCCGCGCTGTACCTCAAGACCGGCATCGATGATCTCGACGGCGGTATCGAAGCGGGTCAGGTGCGGGAGGCCGGCTACGTCGCGCAGCGCTATCACCAGGTGGGCGACAACTACACGCCCGGCGTGCAGCTCGGCGCGGGGCTCGAGATTGTGGAACTCCTGCGCGCGATCGGCGCGCGCCTCGCCAGTGAATCGACGTTCCCGAACTGGAACGTGGGCAACGAGTTTCGCGCGGCGCGTGATCGCAGCCGCGGTGCGGAAGGCGCGCGCTAGCGGCGCGGGCGCAGCTTGTTCCACACCTCGGTGCGACCGGTACCACCGCTCGAGTTGTACGGGTCGGAACCGCGATTCGCCTCGTCGATTTCGAAGGTACGTGTCAGTTCGAGGCTGATGCGCGTCAGGGTGTTGGCGTTGCGCGCATCGGTCTGTGTGCCTTGAGGCACGGGCTCCACAGGCGTCTTGCGCGCCCGTTGCGTCAGGTTCTTCATCTCATCCCCGGTCTAAATCATTGTTCGACAAGGGAGAGTGTGGCACCAGCCGACTGCCGGCAGGAGCGACTGCCCGGAAACGTGATGCAGTTCACACTTCTGAGCTGCGCCGCCAGGCGAAACGCGCCACGCGACAGAACATGACGAGCACGTACGGCCCGAGCGCGAGGAACCACCACGGCAGGCCGCCATGGCCAAGGCCGACGAAGAAGTCGCCCCAGAAACGGAGCAACCCGCCGTCGGCGTACGGGCCGAGAACCTCGTGGCCCGTGTAGTAGACCGCG